>NZ_JACEHF010000120.1 GCF_014180685.1 Nocardioides pelophilus
CTCGAGCGTCAGGGCGTCGGGAGTGCCGCCGCCGAGGCCGGCGAGTGCGTCGCAGATCTCCTGCGGTGCGCCGGCGTCGCAGAGGGCCTGGACCGAGGTGGTGCTGGGCAGTCCGCCGCCGAGCAGGTCGCCGAGGCCGAGGGCGTCGAGCACCCCGGTCAGGACGGTCAGCAGGGTGGCCGGGTCCGGAGCGCCGCCCTCGAAGGCGTCGCAGAGCGGCTGCGCCTCGGGGACCGCGGTGCAGAGCTGCTCGAGCGTCAGGGCGTCGGGAGTGCCGCCGCCGAGGCCGGCGAGTGCGTCGCAGACCTCCTGCGGCACACCTCCGTCGCAGAGGGCCTGGACCGGGGTGGTGCTGGGCAGTCCGCCGCCGAGCAGGTCGCCGAGGCCGAGGGCGTCGAGCACCCCGGTCAGGACGGTCAGCAGGGTGGCCGGGTCCGGAGCGCCGCCCTCGAACGCGTCGCAGAGCGGCTGCGCCTCGGGGACCGCGGTGCAGAGCTGCTCGAGCGTCAGGGCGTCGGGAGTACCGCCGCCGAGGCCGGCGAGTGCGTCGCAGACCTCCTGCGGCACACCTCCGTCGCAGAGTGCCTGGACCGGGGTGGTGCTGGGCAGTCCGCCGCCGAGCAGGTCGCCGAGGCCGAGGGCGTCGAGCACGTCGGTCAGGACGGTCAGCAGGGTGGCCGGGTCCGGAGCGCCGCCCTCGAAGGCGTCGCAAAGCGGCTGCGTCTCCGGGACGGCGGTGCAGAGCTGCTCGAGCGTCAGGTCGTCGGGTGTGCCGCCGCCGAGGTCGGCGAGTGCGTCGCAGACCTCCTGCGGGACACCTCCGTCGCAGATGGTCTGGACCGGGGTCTCCGTCGGCTCCTCGCTCGCCAGGCAGGTCTCGAGCGCGATCCGCGCCGACCGCACCTCCGCGCGCCGGGCCTCGAGGCGGTTCCTCAACCGCCGGACCTTCCGCTTGAGGCGCTTGACCTTCTTCTTGAGCTTCCTGACCTTGGCGGTCCGGTTGTCGGCCTTGGCTGCGCGGAGCGCACGCTTGGCCTGGCGCAGCGCGCGCTTGGCCTTGCGCAGCTTCTTCTTGACGACGCGACGGTCGGCCTTGGCCTCGTCCAGCGCGGCCTGCTCGGCCGAGCAGTCCGGCGCGGCGGCCGACGACGCAACCGATTCGCCGGTCGATGGTGCGGCCTGTGCGGTGCCGACCGGCCCGCTCATGCCCACGGCCAGGCCGAGCGTCACGGCGATGCCGACGAGCGTTCTGAAGACAACTCGATACACGTTGGGTGCTCCCCCCCAGTAGGTGACTCCGCGAGCGTCGGCCTGCCCTCCCTCAAGGGCGCGACGTCGGGACTGCTCCATTGATACGGCATCTGGGGCGGTGGCATGACCGTTTCCGCCATTTCCGCCCACCCCGTGACGCGACAGCGCCGCGCGCACCTCGAGAGGTGCGCGCGGCGCTGATCGGGATCGAAGCGGCAGCTACGCCTTCTTGGTCTGCCGTCGCCTCGCTCCGGCACCGGCAAGCCCACGAGCAAGCTCGGGGCTTGGGCTCACTTCTTGGTCTCCCAGAAGATGGTGGCGATCTCGTCGATCTTGGCGAGCAGCTCATCGGCCTTGCCGGCGTCGAGGGTGCCCTTGGTGCCGGTGGCGCCGGCGAGCTTGGTGGCCTCGTTGAACAGGGTGTGGAGCTGGGGGTACTTCTCGAAGTGCGGGGGCTTGAAGTAGTCGGTCCACAGCACCCACAGGTGGTGCTTGACCAGCTCCGAGCGCTGCTCCTTGATGAGGATCGCGCGGGTGCGGAAGTCCGGGTCGTCGCTGTCGAGTGCCTTCTGGATCACGGCCTTGACCGACTCCGCCTCGATCCTGGCCTGGGCCGGGTCGTAGACGCCGCAGGGCAGGTCGCAGTGGGCGGACACCTCGATGGTGGGGGCGAAGAGACGCAGGAACATGCGGGTCCTCTCTCGTGGTCACGTGGCGGGGGAAGGTGGGTTCCCTTCCGACTGCGACACTACTCGTCGTGGCGAGGTCGGAAAATGAGGGGCGTACGCCGGACGGGATCCGCCCCCGGTTCGTCGTACCGCTCGGGCTCGCGGTGGTGCGCGGCGACTCGATGCGACCGACCCTGGCCCCCGGCGACCGGCTGCTGCTGCGTCACGGCGCGAGGCCACGCCCGGGGCAGGTGGTCGTGGCGCGGTTCGCGGACGGCACCGTCGCCGTGAAGCGGGCGGTGGAGGAGCGGGCAGACGGCTGGTGGCTCCTCTCCGACAACCCGGCGGACGGCGTGGACTCCCGGCACCGGGGCGCCGTGCCGGCCGAGGACGTGCTCGGCGTCGCGCTCGCGCGGTGGTGGCCGCGGCCACGTCGGCTCTGACGCCGCTGTGAGGCCGATCACCGTGCGCGCCCGTCTGCGGTACATCTGACCGGAACCCGCCGTCACTGTGGAAGAATCGTCACTTGTGGCCGCCGACGTCCCCCCTCCCCACCCGCGCGCAGGTGAGCCTGTTTTCGACCTCCACCGTGGCGGGAAGATGGAGATCCTCGCGACCGTCGGCCTGAGCAACAAGGACGACCTCTCGCTGGCCTACACGCCCGGCGTGGCCGAGGTGTGCGAGGCGATCGCAGCCGACCCGGAGCTGACCCGTCACTACACCTGGGTCCCCAACACCGTCGCGATCGTCACCGACGGCACGGCAGTGCTCGGCCTCGGTGACATCGGCCCGGCCGCCGCGATGCCGGTGATGGAGGGCAAGGCCGTGCTCTTCAAGCAGTTCGGTGGGGTCGACGGCGTACCGATCTGCCTGGCCACCACCGACGTCGACGAGATCATCGAGACCGTCGTCCGGCTCGCGCCGAGCTTCGGCGGCATCAACCTCGAGGACATCTCGGCGCCGCGCTGCTTCGAGATCGAGGACCGGCTCAAGGAGCGGCTCGACATCCCGGTCTTCCACGACGACCAGCACGGCACCGCCGTGGTCACGCTGGCCGCGCTCACCAACGCGCTCAAGCTCACCCACCGCAACGCCGAGTCGACCCGGGTCGTCATCTCCGGCGCGGGCGCCGCCGGCGTCGCGATCGCCAAGATCCTGCTCGAGGCCGGCATCAAGGACCTGGTCGTGACCGACCGCAAGGGCGTGGTGAGCTCCGACCGACACGACCTGACGCCGTCGAAGAAGGCGCTCGCCGAGCTGACGGCCGACCGCACGGGTCGCAGCGGCACCCTGGCCGACGCCTTCGCGGGTGCCGATGTCTACATCGGCGTGTCCGGTGGCACGGTGCCGGAGGAGGTCGTGGCGACGATGGCCCCCGACGCGATCATCTTCGCCATGGCCAACCCCAACCCCGAGGTGCACCCGGACGTCGCCCACCGCCACGCGCGGGTCGTGGCCACCGGTCGGTCGGACTTCCCCAACCAGATCAACAACGTGCTCGCGTTCCCCGGGATCTTCCGCGGCGCCTTCGACGTGCACGCCTCTGCGATCACCGAGGGCATGAAGGTCGCTGCCGCGCACGCGCTCGCCGAGCTGGTCGGCGACGCGATCAGCGAGGAGCTGGTGATCCCCTCGCCGTTCGACCCTCGGGTCGGCCCGGCTGTGGCCGCAGCCGTCGCCGCCGCGGCTCGCCGCGACGGCGTCGCGCGGCTCTGACCCATCCGCTGGGTGAGGTGCGAGCGGAGCGAGCCTCGGGACCCCGATAGCGTTCGTCGCATGTTCGCCGTCACCGCGCAGTCCTTCAGCACCGACGACCCGCTCTCCGGCCTCGTGCTCGGCGAGCGACCGGAGCCCGAGGCTCCCGACGGCTGGACGACGGTCACCGTCAAGGCGGCCTCGCTGAACCACCACGACCTGTGGTCGCTGCGCGGCGTGGGGCTCAAGGAGGACGCGCTGCCGATGATCCTCGGCTGCGACGCGGCCGGCTACGACGAGGACGGCAACGAGGTCGTCGTGCACGCCGTCGTCAGCAGCCCTGACTGGACCGGCGACGAGACCCTCGACCCGCGACGGTCGCTGCTGTCCGAGCGCTACCAGGGCACGTTCGCCGAGCGGGTCGTCGTACCCCGGCGCAACGTCGTCCCCAAGCCGGCCTCGCTCTCGTTCGAGGAGGCCGCGTGCCTCCCGACCGCCTGGCTGACCGCCTACCGGATGCTCTTCACGCAGGGCGGTCTCAAGGCCGGCGACACCGTGCTCGTGCAGGGCGCCGGAGGTGGCGTGGCCACCGCGTTGATCGCGCTCGCGCGCGCCGGGGGCCTGCGGGTGCTCGCGACCAGCCGCGACGAGGCCAAGCGGGCCAAGGCCCTCGAGCTCGGCGCCCACGAGGTGTTCGAGTCGGGCGCGCGGCTCCCGGTCAAGGTCGATGCCGTCATGGAGACCGTCGGGCGGGCGACCTGGCAGCACTCCATCCGCGCACTGCGACCCGGCGGCAAGCTGGTCATCTCCGGTACGACGTCCGGCCCGAAGCTCGACGACGCGATGCTGACCCACATCTTCTTCCTCCAGCTCAGCGTGATCGGGTCGACCATGGGCACCCGTGCCGAGCTGGCCGCCCTGGTCACCATGCTCGACGCGACCGGCGTCCGTCCGCTGCTGGATCGCACGCTGCCGATGGAGGAGGCGCGCGACGGCTTCGCCGCCCTCGCGAGCGGTGACGTCTTCGGGAAGATCGTCTTCACCCGCTGAGCCCTGCTCGGCCGCCGCGGGCGGCTGAGCAAGAAATGCTTGGCGCACTGTCGGTGGCTTCGGGAAGCATGGAGCCTGCCAACGCGTTGCGGCCCCAGCGATGAAAAACATCGCGCCCCCATGTCGAAATAGGCATCGCCCGTTCGTGGACTCCATGAACGGCGGGCCTGGCGCCGAGCTGGCTCCCGCACCCCCGACGACGACGACAGGACCAGAGATGACTGCGCCCACAGCGCCCACAGGGGCCGGAGGCCTCACCCCGGAGGAGTGCCCCGCCCCGCTCGACGCCGAGGTGGCCGAGTTCGAGCAGGAGTTCGCCGCGACCCCGGGCAAGACGCCGCTGGTGATCAAGCTGCTCGTGGCGGCCACGTTCGTGGTGATCCTCAACGAGACGACCATGATCAACGCGATCCCGCGACTGATGGTCGACTTCGACATCGACTACCGGGCTGCCCAGTGGCTCTCGACGGTGTTCATGCTGACGATGGCCGCGGTGATCCCGCTGACCGGCTGGTTCCTGCAGCGGGTGACGACCCGCACGGCCTACGCCGTCGCGATGTCGACGTTCTTCGCCGGCACCGCGTTGGCGGCGGCCGCGCCCCTCTACGAGGTGCTGCTCGCGGGCCGCGTCGTGCAGGCCGTCGGCACTGCGGTGATGATGCCGCTGCTGATGACGACGCTGATGACCGTCGTCGCCGAGCGCGACCGGGGGCGGGTGATGGGCCAGGTGACGCTGGCGATCTCCGTGGCGCCCGCGCTCGGACCGGCCATCTCGGGCGTGATCCTCGACCTCGGCTCGTGGCGGATGATCTTCGTGGTCATGCTCCCGATCGCCGCCGGTGTCGGGCTCGCCGGCATGCGCCAGCTGGAGAACGTCGGAGAGCCGCAGGTCAGCTCCGTCAGCTGGCTCAGCGTCGTGCTGGCCGCGTCCGGCTTCGCGACCCTGGTCTACGGCCTCAGCGAGATCGGCGCCGGCAGCTGGACGGGCCCGGTCCTGATCGTCGGCGCCGGCGCCCTCCTGGTCGGCGCGTTCGCGGCCTACCAGCTGCGCCTGCAGCGCACCGACGTGCCGCTGCTCGACCTGCGCACGCTGAAGCACCGGACCTATGCCGTGTCCCTGCTGCTGATGGCGGCTGCGTTCATGGCCTTCCTCGGCTCGATGATCCTGCTGCCGCTCTACCTGCAGAACGTCCGCGGGCTCTCGGAGCTGCAGACCGGGTTGCTGGTGATGCCGGGTGGCATCGCGATGGGCTTGCTGGGCCCCCAGGTCGGCAAGGTCTACGACCGGTTCGGCTCCCGGGTGCTCGTCATCCCCGGTTCGATCGGCATGGTCCTGGCGCTCGCCGCCCTGAGCCGGATCGGCGCCGACACGCCGTACGTCCTCATCCTGGGGCTTCACGTGGTGCTGATGGGCTGCCTGGCCGCCATCTTCACCCCGGTGTTCACCATCGGGCTGGGCGACCTCCCGCCGACGCTCTACTCGCACGGCAGCTCGCTGCTCGGGACCCTTCAGCAGGTGGCCGGCGCCATCGGAACGGCCACGCTGGTCGTGGTGATGGACGTCCGCTCCGACGACCTCCTTGATTCCGGGGCGACCAAGGCGGACGCGCTCCTGGGCGGCCTCCAGTGGGCACTCGCTGTCGGCGCGATCATCGGGCTGGTCGTGATCGCGCTGTCGCTCCTGCTGCCGTCGAAGGTCGACGCGCCGGAGGGCGCGCCCGGCCACTGACCCACCCGGCTCGAACTCGCGATCAAGCCGCGTCGACCCGTCGCCAACTTGGCGACGGGTCGACGTCAGCGGGGCAGGAGTTCGAGCCGGGTCGACGTCAGCGGGACGAGTCCCAGCTCAACGCGCCGATCAGCACCATGTGGAGCTGACGGCGCGCTGTGCTCTCGACCCGGCGTACGACGTCGGCCCGGCCGCCCGCGAGCGCGAGCTCCTCGGCGTGGGACAGCATCGCGTTGACCAGCAGGTTGGCGAGGATCAGCAGGTCGTCGCCCGACCAGCGGCCAGCCCCGGGGACCCGGGCGATGTCGGTGGCCAGCTCGCGCTCGATCAGCTCGAGCTGGTGCCGGACCGCCTCGCGGACCGTCGCCGAGCCCGCGAGCCGCTCGCGGGCGATGAACCGGTAGTGACGGTCGGCCTTCGGCACGTGGGTCACCAGCGCCTTGACGGAGTTGTCGACCACGGCGAGGAAGAGCGCGCGGTCATTGGCCGGGGGTGAGTCGAACGTGCGGGCGGCCTTGAGCAGGCTGCGCAGCGACGAGAACGACTCGTCGACCAGCGCGAGTCCGAGCTGGTCGATCGACTCGAAGTGGCGGTAGAACGCGGTCGGGACGATGCCGACCTGCTTGGCGACCTGGCGCAGCGACAGCGCCGCCAGCGGCTGGCCCTCGCACAGCTCGAGCGCCGCGTCGAGGATCGCCCGGCGGGTGCGCTCCTTGCGCTCGACGCGTGTCTCAGTCACCTACCCAGCCTATCGTGAGTGAACATGTGTGCACCCTCACGTGGCGCGGTGCTTGCGTGCACGCTCGTGGAACGGGCAAGGTTCTCGGTGTACAGACGTACACCGAAACTTCCCGGAGGAATCCCATGAGCATCGTCGCCAACGCGACCGGCCGGGTCCTGCGCTCCCGTCTCGCCGCCTCCCTGGCCAGTCCGCACGGGGTGGACCGCTACCTGGAGCTGGTCAACCCCATGTGGGCCGCGAGCGAGGTCCGCGCCCGGATCGTCGACATCCGCCGCGAGGTCGATGTCGCCGGTCACCCGCCCGTCGCCACCATCACCCTGCAGCCGACCTCGACCTGGCAGGGCCACCGCGCCGGCCAGCACGTCCAGCTGGGCGTCGAGGTCGACGGCGCCCGTCGTACGACGCGCGTCTTCACCGTCTCCAGCCCCGACTCGAAGGCGGGGGACCGGTTCACCATCACGTTGCGCGCCAACCCGGACGGGGTGGTCTCGCGCTACCTCGTCGAGCGGGCGAAGGTCGGCACGATGGTGCACCTGTCCCAGGCGCAGGGCGAGTTCGTGCTTCCCGACCACGTGCCGGACCACATCCTGTTCATCTCCGGTGGCTCCGGGATCACCCCGGTGATGTCGATGCTGCGCTCCCTGCAGCGCCGTACCCACCGTGGCCGGATCACCTTCCTGCACTACGCGCAGAGCCCGGACCACCAGATCTTCGCGGCCGAGCTGGAGGAGACCCGTCGCTCCGGCTACGGCATCGACGTGCACCTGCTGCACCCCGAGCTCGGAGACCCGGCCCTGTCGCCGGCGTACCTCGAGCGCCTGGTGCCCGGCTACCGCGACGTGCCCACCTGGGCCTGCGGCCCGGCCCCGCTGATCAACGCCGTGCAGGCGTCGTACGACGGCTCGGAGGCGCTCCGCGTGGAGTACTTCAAGCCGCCGGCGGTCAGCAACGGGTCGGCCGAGGGCGACATCGCCTTCACCCGCTCCGGCGCCACCGCCGCCAACTCCGGCGCCACCCTGCTCGAGCAGGCGGAGGCCGCGGGACTCACGCCGGCCTTCGGCTGCCGGATGGGCATCTGCTTCTCCTGCACCGCCACCAAGAAGGAGGGCACGGTCCGCAACGTGCTGACCGGCGAGACCTCCTCCCTGCCCGACGAAGACATCCGCATCTGCGTCAGCTCGCCCGAGGGCGACTGCGCGGTGGACCTGTGAAAGGACCTGACATGACTGTCACCACCGAGAAGCCACTCAGCTCGAAGTACACCCTCACCGCCGAGCAGCTGGAGCAGTTCGGCGAGGAGATGGACGCCATCCGCCAGCGGGTCGTCGCCGACCTCGGCGAGGCGGACGCGTCGTACATCCGCAAGGTCGTGAAGTACCAGCGTGCCTTCGAGGTCGCCGGCCGAGTGATGTTCTACGTCCCGCCGCTGTGGCCCGCCGCGGTCGCCTCGCTCTCCGTGTCGAAGATCCTCGACAACATGGAGATCGGCCACAACGTGATGCACGGCCAGTACGACTGGATGGGCGACCCCGGCCTCAACTCGCGGATGTTCGAGTGGGACACGATGGCCCCCAGTGAGAACTGGAAGTACGGCCACAACTACATGCACCACACCTACACCAACATCCTGGGCAAGGACCGGGACGTGGGCTACGGCATCCTCCGGATGGACGAGGACCAGGAGTGGCGCCCGTACTACCTGGGCAACCCGCTCTACGCCTTCTTGCTGATGACGTTCTTCGAGTGGGGCGTGGCTCTCCACGACCTCGAGACCGAGGAGCTCGTCGCCGGACGTCGTACCTGGGCCGAGAACCGCGAGATCGGCGGGCGGATCTGGCGCAAGATGCGCAAGCAGGTCGCCAAGGACTACATCGTCTTCCCGCTGCTGACCGGTCCGTTCTTCCTATCGACGCTGGCCGGCAACGCCGTGGCCAACCTGATCCGCAACGTCTGGACCTTCAACATCATCTTCTGCGGCCACTTCCCGGCCGGGGTGGCGACGTTCACGATCGAGGAGACCGAGAACGAGTCGCGTGGCGGCTGGTACTACCGCCAGCTGCTCGGGTCGGCCAACATCTCGGGCAGCAAGCTGATGCACGTGATGAGCGGCAACCTCAGCCACCAGATCGAGCACCACCTGTTCCCGGACATCCCGGCGCGCCGCTACCCCGAGCTCTCCGTCGAGGTCCAGGAGATCTGCGAGCGCTACGGCCTGCGGTACAACACGGGCCCGCTGCACAAGCAGCTGTTCAGCGTCGCGCGCAAGATCTTCCGGCTCTCGCTGCCGACCCGGGCGCCCAAGGACGCGCCCGAGCCGACTGTGACCGAGACCGTGTTGGCGGCGTGACCGACAACGGTCAGACTGGTGCCATGAACTCCGACGGTCGGGACCACCTGAGCAAGACCGAGATCTCGAAGGACGCCGTCCAGGCCGGGGCCGAGGCCGCGATCGGCACGGTCTCCGAGGTGGCGACGATCGTCACCGGCGCCGTCAAGCAGGTCGCCGGAGCGCTCGGTGGGCTGGCGACGGAGCTGTTCGAGATCCGCGACGCCTCGAAGCGGGCCATGGAGCGGCACGTCGACCCCTCGGACGACCAGGGCTGACGGCTAGGGCAACAGAGCGCGCGCGGCCTCGCGTGCGGTGGCAGGATCCACCGCCGCGAGCGCCGCGTGTGCCATTTCCTCGCACACGGCGAACGTCACGTCGGCCACGCGCGCTCCCACGGAGCGCACGGCTGCCGACGCCATCGACAGCGACGTGATGCCGAGCCCGACGAGGACGCAGGCCAGGAGCGGGTCGGCGGCGGCCTCGCCGCAGACGCCGACCGGCTTCCGTGCCCGGCGTCCGGCCTCAGCGGTGATGGCGACCAGCTGCAGGACGGCCGGCTGCCACGGGTCGGTCAGGTGGGCGAGGTCGGTGGCCATCCGGTCGGCGGCCATCGTGTACTGGGTCAGGTCGTTGGTGCCGATCGAGAGGAAGTCGACCTCCTCGAGCACCTGGTGCGCGAGCAGCGCGGCGCTCGGCACCTCGACCATCACACCCGGCTTGAGCCCCCGCTTGCGGACCGCCGCCCCGAAGTCGCGGGCTTCCGCCACGGTGGCGACCATCGGCGCCATCACCCAGCACTCGGTGCCGGTGCGCTCGGCCGCGATGGCGATCGCGTCGAGCTGCCGGTCGAGGAGCCCGGGGTCGGCGAAGGACAGCCGCAGACCGCGCACGCCGAGGGCGGGGTTCTCCTCGTCGGGATGGGTCGCGAACGCGATCGGCTTGTCGGACCCCGCATCCAGGGTGCGGACGACGACGTACCGGCCCTCGCCCGCGAAGGGCTCCAGGACCGCGGTGTAGATCGCCGCCTGCTCCTCGACGCTGGGCTCGGTCTCGCGGTCGAGGAAGCACAGCTCGGTGCGGAACAGGCCGATCCCGGTGACCGGCTCCTTCGTCGCAGCGCCGGCCGAGGCGGCGTCGGCGACGTTGGCCAGCAGCTTGACCGGACGGCCGTCCGCGGTGCCACCCGGCCCCGACCACGACGCGAGCGCGGCGCGCTCGGAGCGGTCCTCGGCCACCCGGTCCGCAGCCTTGGCCTCGTCGGGATCGACCTCGATCGCGCCGGTCTGGCCGTCGACGAGAGCGGTGCGTCCGTCGAGCGCCGCGATCGCGCCGGCGGCGCCGACCACGCAGGGGATGCCGAGCTGCCGGGCGATGATCGCGGTGTGGCTGGTGGGTCCGCCGCGCTCGGTCACGATCGCCATCACCAATGACGGGTCGAGCCCGGCCGTGTCGGCGGGCGCCAGGTCGGCGGCGACGAGGATCGACGGCGACGTGGGGGCCGGTACGCCGGGCTCGGGCTCGCCGACCAGCCGCGCCACCACGCGGCCGTGGATGTCACGCAGGTCGGTCACCCGCTCGGCCATCAACCCGCCCATCCCGGCGAAGACCGTCACGAACTGCTCGACGGCGGCTTCGACCGACGGCAGCAGCGGCTGGCCGGCGTTCAGGTTCTTGCGGACCGCGGCCCGGAGGCCCCGGTCGGTCGCGAGGCCGGCGCTCGCCGTCAGCACCTCCGCGGTCGCGCCCGTGGTGACCGCTGCCTTCGCGCGGAAGCCGTCGGCGACCAGGGCGACCGCGTCGTCGTAGGCAGCCAGCGCCGCGGCTGCGTCGACGTGACCGCCGTCGCCGTACCTCGCGACCGCCTCGGGGGAGACCTCGGACGTCGCGACGAGGACGGGACCGAACGCGAGCCCGGGGACGACAGGGGTGCCGTGGATCGACGTGACCATGACCACACCTTAACGGCGCACCCTCTTGACAAACAACACGAACGGGCATAAAACAACACAAACAAAGAACGTAACGGAGGTCACAAGGTGTACGCAGAGGAGCGGCAGCAGGCCATGGCTCACGCCGTCGCCGCTCGCGGTCGGATGTCGGTCGCCGATCTCGCGAGTGAGTACGACGTGACCACCGAGACCGTGCGCCGGGACCTGTCGACCCTCGAGTCCCTGGGACTGGTCCGGCGGGTGCACGGGGGAGCGGTGCCGGCCACCGCGCTCACCTCGCTCGAGTACGGCCTCGCCGAGCGCGACTCCGCGCGCGTCGCCGAGAAGGAGGCGATCGCCCGCGCCGCGCTCGAGCTGCTGCCGCCGGCCGGGGGCTCGATCGCGATCGACGCGGGCAGCACGACGATCCGGTTCGCGGAGGCCCTGCCGCGCGACCGCCGGCTGGTCGTCTACACGCACTCGGTTCCGGTCGCAGCGCGGCTCGCGCTGAACCCCGCGGTCGAGCTGCACCTGCTCCCGGGGACGGTGCGGCCGACGACCCAGGCCGCGGTCGGTCCCGAGACGGTGACCGCGCTCGCGCAGCTGCGGGTGGACCTGGCCTTCCTCGGTACCAACGGGGCGACCGTCGGCCACGGGTTCTCGACCCCCGACTCGGCCGAGGCCGCCACCAAGCGGGCGATCGTCGCGGCCGGCCGCCGAGCCGTCGTCCTCACCGACTCGACCAAGATCGGCCTGGAGTCGACGGTGAGCTTCGCGGCGGTCGACGAGGTCGACGTGCTGCTGACCGACGGTGAGATCGCGAGCAGCCAGCGCAAGGAGCTGGTCGCCGCCGGCGTCGAGGTCGTCGTCGCATGATCCTCACCGTCACCCCGAACCCCAGCATCGACCGCACGGTCGTGCTGCCCGGTGCCCTGCGACGCGGGGCGGTGCACCGCGCCGACGCGGTGATGTTCCAGCCGGGCGGCAAGGGCGTCAACATCTCCCGCGCCTGCGTCGCGGCGGGCGTGCCCACGGTCGCGGTCCTCCCGGTCGACCCCGACGACCCCTTCCTCGCCGAGCTCGAGCACACCGGCGTCGCCGTACGCGCGGTGCGGCCGGCGGGGCCGATGCGGATCAACCTCACCATCAGCGAGCCCGATGGCACCACGACCAAGATCAACACCTCGGGCGCCGTCGTCGGGCCGGAGCAGCTCGCCCGGCTCGCGGAGACGGTGCTCGTCGCCGCCGCGGAGACGCGGCCCGCGTGGGTGGTGCTGGCCGGTTCGCTCCCGCCCGGAGCGCCGGCGACCTGGTACGCCGGGCTCGCCGCCGCGCTGCGGG
>NZ_JACEHF010000121.1 GCF_014180685.1 Nocardioides pelophilus
GGGACGCGCCCGCCCGCGGCGGGGGGCGTCCCGGTCCCGTGGGCGGTCCTGCTCGCGACGCTCCTCGCCGTCGTGGCGGCCTCGCTCCTCATCGGCTCGACGGTGACGTCGCCGGTCGCCCTGGTCGACCCGAGCCACGCCGACCACGCGGTCCTGGTCAAGCGCTGGGACCGCACCGTCATGGGCCTGGTCGTCGGCGCCGCGTTCGCGCTCGCCGGCGCCTGCATGCAGGGGCTCACCAGGAACCCGCTGGCCGACCCCGGGCTCCTCGGGGTCAACGCCGGCGCGGCATTCGCGATGGTGACCGCGATCAGCTACCTCGGGGCGCACACCCTCGGCCAGTACGTCTGGTACGGCTTCCTCGGAGCAGCCGTCGCCGCCGTCGTGGTGCACGTCGTCGCCAGCCTCGGACGCGACGGCGCGACCCCGGCCAAGCTCACCGTCGCCGGGGCGGCACTGACCGCGGGCCTGGCGAGCTGGACCACCGGCGTCCTGCTCCTGGACCGGCAGGCGGTGGAGCAGATCCGGCGCTGGCAGGTCGGCACGGTCGCGGGCCGCGACAGCGAGATCCTGCTGACGGTGGCGGCGCCACTCGCCCTCGGCGCCGTCATCGCGCTGGCGATGGGTGGCGTCCTCAACACGCTGGCGCTGGGGGACGACGTGGCCCGCAGCCTCGGTCGTCGTACGGCGCTCGACCGGGTGCTGGTCGGCCTGGCCGTCGTGCTCCTGGCCGGCACCGCGACGGCGGTCGCCGGACCGATCGCGTTCATCGGGCTCGTCGTACCCCATCTCGTGCGGCGCCTGGTCGGCGCCGACTACCGGCAGGTGCTCGCCTTCAGCGCCGGGTACGGCGGCGCCCTGGTCGTGGTCGCCGACACGATCGGTCGCGTGGTGCTGCCGCCGACCGAGGTCCCGGTCGGCGTGACGGCCACGATCATCGGCGTCCCGGCGCTGATCTGGCTGGTCGGCCGCGGACGGCGGGTCGGCCTGTGACCGTCACCGATCTCGTCCGCGACGTCGCCGTCGTCCGCCGCGCTCGCCGCGCTCCGCGCCGGCGGTACGCCCTGGTGCTGGCCGGCCTCACCGGGCTCGCGATCGCGGCGTTCGCCGTCAACGTGCTGCTCGGCGACTACACCTACACGGTCCCCGACTTCTTCCGGATCCTCGCCGGCGAGGAGATCCCGGTGGCGTCGTACCTGCTGATGGAGTCGAAGCTTCCCCGGGCCGTGCTGGGCGTCCTGGTCGGGCTGTGCTTCGGGGCGGGTGGGGCCATCTTCCAGGCCACCCTGCGCAACCCGCTCGCCAGCCCGGACGTCGTCGGCGTCACCTGGGGCGCCAGCGCGGCGGCCGTCTTCGCGGTGCTGGTGCTGGGGCTGCGCGGCACCCCGGTCTCGCTGGCAGCCGTGCTCGGCGCGGTCGCGGTCGCGCTCCTCATCCGCTCGGTCGGCGGCGCCGTCGGCGGGCACCGGCTGATCCTGGTCGGGGTCGCGCTGACGGCGGCGCTGGCGTCTTTGGTCCAGTACCTGCTGAGCCGGGCGTCGATCTGGGACGTCCAGGTCGCCCTGCAGTGGCTGGCCGGCAGCCTGCACGCCGCCGACTGGGCCACCGTGCGCGCCCTCGTCCTCGCCCTGCTCGTGCTGGTGCCACTTCTGGCCGTCCGCGCCCGGTCGCTGCGCACCACCCAGCTCGGCGACGACCTGGCAACCGCGCTCGGCACCCGGCGGCGGGACCCCGAGCTGCTTCTCCTGGTCGCGGTGCTGCTGGTCGCGTTCGCGGTCGCTGCCAGCGGCCCGATCGCTTTCGTCGCGTTCATGGCCGGCCCGACCGCGCGGGCCCTCAACGGTGGTCGCACGACCATCGTCGGCGCAGCGCTCGTCGGCGTGGTCCTGGTCCTCGCCGCGGACTTCGTCGGCCACTACCTGATCGGCGACATCACCGTGCCCGTCGGCGTGCTGACCGGAGCCGGCGGCGCGCCGTTCCTGCTCTGGCTGCTGGCCCGCGGCGCCACCGGAAGGAACCCCGCATGAACCCGAACCCGCGCCTGGCCACCGACGCCGTCACCATCGGGTACGGCGACCGCGTGGTCGTCGACGCCCTCGACCTGGCCGTGCCGGACGGACGGATCACGGTGATCGTCGGCGCCAACGCCTGCGGCAAGTCGACCCTGCTCCGGGGAATGGCGCGGCTGCTGCGCCCCAGCTCGGGTGCGGTCCTGCTCGACGGCGAGGCCGTCCACACCCGGCCGACCCGGGAGGTCGCCCGGGTGCTCGGGCTGCTGCCCCAGCACCCGATCACCCCGGACGGGGTCACCGTGGTCGACCTGGTCGGCCGCGGCCGGCACCCGCACCAGGGGCTGCTCGGCCGCTGGTCCGCCGAGGACGAGCGGGCCGTCGCCGACGCGCTCGTCCGCACCGGGACCGCCGACCTGGCCGACCGGCTGGTCGACGAGCTGTCCGGCGGCCAGCGGCAACGGGTGTGGGTGGCGATGGCTCTCGCGCAGGGCACCGACCTGCTGCTGCTCGACGAGCCCACGACGTACCTCGACGTCGCCCACCAGGTCGAGATGCTCGACCTGCTCACCGACCTCAACCGGCGCTCGGGCACCACCATCGTGATGGTGCTGCACGACCTCAACCTCGCGTCCCGCTACGCCGACCACCTGGTCGCGATGAAGGCCGGCCGGATCGTCGCCGAGGGCGCGCCGGCCGACGTGGTCACCGAGCACGTCATCGGCGAGGTCTTCGACCTCGACTGCCAGGTGATCCCCGACCCGGTCGCCGGCTCGCCGCTCGTGGTGCCGGTCGGCCGGCACCACGCCCCCCTGACCTCCGCCCCACCCGACCGAGCACGAAAGGTGGTCTCGCTATGAGCGCTGCCACGAACGAGTACGTCGCCAGCCTGCCCATGATCCTCGACGAGGTCGAGGTGGTCGGCGTCGAGCGGGTCTCCCCGTCGTACGTGCGGGTCGAGCTCGCCGGCCCCTGCCTCGCCGACTGCAGCGTCGACGGCCCGCTCTACGACCAGCGGATGAAGATCGTCTTCCCCAACGCCGCCGGCCGGCTGCCGTCCTTCGCCGGCGCCGACGAGTCGTGGTGGACGACCTGGATGGAGATCCCCGAGCACGAGCGGGGATCGATGCGGACCTACACGATCCGGGACCTGGTCGACTCGGGGACCAGGACCCGGATCGTGGTGGACATCGTCGTCCACGACCCCGGCCCGGACGGGACGGCGGGAGGATCCGGCAACGCGTGGGCGCTGCGGGCGCGCGCGGGCGACCGGCTCGTGGTGATGGCGCCGCGTCGGGGCCACGAGTTCGGCGGGATCGAGTGGTCCCCTGGTACGGCGAGCCGGCTGCTGCTCGCGGGCGACGAGACCGCCGTACCGGCCATCCGCGGGGTGCTGCGCGACCTCCCGCCCGACGCCACCGGCGCCGCATTCGTCGAGGTGCCGACCGCCGACGACATCCAGCGCGACGTGGTCGCGCCCGCCGGCGTCGACGTGACCTGGCTCCCGCGCGGCGACGCACCGCGCGGTGCGAGCCTCCACGCCGCGGTGATCGCCTGGCTCACCGGCAGCGCCGAGCCCGCCCCGCAGCTGGGCGACGACGAGGTCGACCCCGACCTGTGGGAGACCCCCGTCTACTCCTCCTCCGGCGAGACGGTCGCCGCTGCCACCGAGGTGCCGGTCGCCGACACCCCGCACGCCGGCCTCTACGCCTGGATCGCCGGCGAGTCCAAGGTCGTCACCGGCCTGCGCCGCCGACTCGTCAACGAGCTCGGCATCGACCGCCGCCAGGTCGCCTTCATGGGCTACTGGCGCGAGGGCGTCGCGATGCGCTCCTGAAGCCTTGGTTTCGAGGCTCGCTGCGCTCGCACCTCAACCAGCGGCACGCACGCTCATCGGGCAGGCCCCCGGTGGTTGAGGTGCGAGGCCGCCCGCGGCCGAGCGGGCAGAGGCCACGGTGGTTGAGGTGCGAGGCCGCCCGCGGCCGAGCCTCGAAACCACCACAGGCCTAGGTTTCGAGGCTCGCTGCGCTCGCGCCTCAACCAGCTGCCCGCACGCTCAGCCCACAGGCCTTCAGCGGCACGCAGGCTCAGCTGCCGGGGAGCGAGATCCGCGAGGGGTACTTGCGCCCGGTGTGGAGCGTGATCGGGAGGGCCGTGGTCGGGATGTCGGGGAGGGTGCCGAGCAGGTGCGGTACGTCGTACCCCTGGACGGTCAGCCGGAGCCGGTGCCCGGGCCGGATGGCCGCTGCGGTCGGGAAGATCTCGACGTCGACGGGGACGATCTGGCCGGCCTCGAGCGGCTGCTTCGCGGCCTTGGTGAACGGGTGCCACGGCTGGATCAGCTGGCCGTCGACGTAGCGCGACCTCGACTTGACCAGCTTGCGCTGGGAGATGACCTGCCAGCCTCCGGTGATCCGGCTGACGGTGCCGTCCGGCGCGACGTCCTCGACGGCCACCGCCAGCATCCCGTCGGGGCCGAGGGAGGAGACGAAGAGCCGGGCGTTGATCGGCCCGCGGAACCGGACCGTGCGCTCGAGCGGCGCGGTCTGGAAGGTGAGGCCGGTGTAGTCGTTGACGGCGTTGTCGGTCAGGCACGGGTTGGCGGGCCAGACCTGGTTCATGATGCCGGCGGTCCACTGGTTGGCGGAGCGGGTGCACAGGCCCGAGACCGGCAGCGGCAGCATCGTCGACTCGCCCGCGGCTCCGGCGCGCCGGCCGAGACCGCCGGCCTTGCCGCCCTGCATCGAGGTGCCCGTGAGCAGCCGGGTGTGGACGCCCTTCCTCCGGTCGACCCACGTGCGCGCGGTGCGCCACCGGTCGGAGCCCTGCTCGAAGTAGGTGATCGGCGCGATCTCGTCCAGCGCGGTGTCGCGACCCTTGATCCAGTGGTCGAACCACCGCAGCTGCAGCTCGGCCAGGGTGCCGTAGCCGGCGTCGGCCACGTCCGCACCCGAGGAGCCCTGCAGGTGGTCCCACGGCCCGACGATCATCTTCACGGGTGCGCCGTTGCGCTGGAGCCGCTCGTAGATCATCGGCGTACCACGCTGGAAGAGGTCGAACTCGCCCCCCACGAGGAAGGTCGGCACGGTGACGTCGTCGAGGTAGGACCCGACCGAGCGCTCGCGGTAGAACGGCCCGTCGTACGCCGAGTCCCCGCCGGTCAGGGCGCTCAGCACGAGCGGAAGCGTGAAGGTGCCGCCGCCCATGAGGTGCTCGAGGAGGGTGCCGAGCGCGGTGGGGTCGTCGGCGGCGTACGCCGGCGGGATCAGGCCGGTGGTGTGCACCAGGCCGAGCCACAGCGGGATGAACCCGACGTCGAGCTGCCCACCGGACGCGACGACGTCGCGGTAGACGTCGATGCCCGGGACCTGCGGGAAGATCGCCTTGAGGCCGGGCGGGTGGTGGCCGGCCGCCATCAGCTGGCTGATGCCCATGTACGACGGGCCGACCATGCCGACCTTGCCGTTGCTCCACGGCTGCCGGTGGGCCCACGCCACGATCTTGCCGGCGTCCTTGTTCTCGCGGGCGCTGAACGCCTCCCACGCCCCGGGGGAGCTGCCGGTGCCGCGGGCGTCGACGACTAGGTAGGCGTAGCCGCGCTTGATGAGGAAGTCCGCGTCGGTCCCGGCGAGCCCACCGCCACCGCCGGCGATGACGGTCTTGTTGTAGGCCGTGATCATGACGAGCACCGGGACCGGGCGGTCGACCGCCGTGCCGTCGGCCTTGGCGGGCAGGGTCAGGTCACCGCGCAGGACGACGCCGTCGTCCATCTTGATCGGAACGTCGGTGGTGGTCACCGTGCCGGGGTACTGCTCCGGGCGCGGCTCCCACCGGCTCGCTCCCGGCGCCGCCGCTGCGGGTGCTGCAGGTGCGGCCGCCGGAGCAGCCGGTACGGCGCTGGCGGGGCCGGTCGGTGCTGCGAGACCTGCTCCGAGCAGGGCTGTCAGGGCCGCGGCTGCTGCGAGCGCGCGACAGTAGTGGTGAAACATGAAGCTCCCTCGTCGACTGGCACGTCAACGAGGGAGCCTCTGCTGTGGTCACGGGCCTTGGTTTCGAGGCCTCCGGTGGTTGAGGTGCGAGGCCGCCCGCGGCCGAGCCTCGAAACCACCTGAGGCCTTGGTTTCGAGGCTCGCTTCGCTCGCACCTCAACCAGCGGCCACAGCCAGGGCTCGCACCTCAACCAGCGGCCGGGGCCGGTGCTCGAAACCACCTGAGGCCTTGGTTTCGAGGCTCGCTTCGCTCGCACCTCAACCAGCGGCCACAGCCAGGGCTCGCACCTCAACCAGCGGCCGGGCCGGGGCTCGCGCGTCAACCAGCAGGCGCTGATCAGATGGAGTCGAGGCCGGAGCGCCGCGCGCGGCGGGTCGCCTTGAGCCGGGCAACGACCCGGCGGCGGTCGGCTCGGGCGATCCGGTCGGCGATCTCCTGACGGACCCGGAGCTCGGAAGTCGGTTCGATCATGTTCGGTTCCTCCTCTCGCGGCACTCGTGGTCGATGGGTTAACTCAAGCAGTCGCCACCGACAGTGGCGGCGGGCTTTCAGGCGGGCAGCAGCTGGATGTCGCCGGACACGGTGGAGGCCCGGACCTCGACGTGGTCGGCACCCGGCTCGGGCTCGCCGACACCCTCCAGCCCGGACCGGAAGGAGCCGGTCACGGTGGAGATGTCGGTCCACACGGGGGTGCCGGCGGGCACGCCGACCCGGACGCTTCCGGAGGCGGCTTTGCTGGTGATCCGGCCGCGGGCGGCGTGGCGGATCACGGTGTCGCCCGAGCCGGTGGTCATGGTGACGTCGGACTCGGCGCGGGCGACGTCGAGGTCGCCCGAGCCGGTCTTCACGACGACCGGGCCGGACGCGTGCTCGACCCTGATGTCGCCGGATCCGGTCGAGACCGTGGTCGCGGCGTGCAGGTGGTCGGCGGTGATGTCGCCGGAGCCGCTGCGCACCCGCAGCTCGCCGACGACCTCGACCACGGCGATGTCGCCGGACCCGGTGTCGATGGTGCCGGCGCCGGTGACCCGCTCGAGGCTGACGTCGCCGGACCCGGACTTGACCGAGACCGCCGCGACCTGGCCGGCCACCCGGATGTCGGCGCTGCCGCTCCGGACGTCGACCCGGCTGTCGGTCGGCACCACGATGTCCATGGCGAGGCTCTGGTCGCCGAAGATGCCGCGGTTCTTGGGCGCGACCACGCTCACCCGGCCGCGGTCGTGGACGACCTCGACCTGGTCGGCGTGCTTGCCCTCGACCCGCACCTCGGTCTGCGTGACGTCGGCGGCGGTCACGGCGACGTGTCCGCTGCCGTTCTGGACGAAGAGCTGGACGGGTTCGGGGGTGTCGAAGGTGTAGTCAGGCATGGGGGCTCCCGGGGTTGGAGGTGGGTGTGGGTGGTCAGAGCCAGCCGGTGACCCGGCGGTTGCCGCGCTTCCCGAAGGGGAAGTCGCCGCCGAAGGGCACGCTGGACAGGTCGACGTCGACGTGGATCGCGTGGTCGCTGGTGGCCGAACGCACCAGGTTGACCAGCCAGGTGTTGAGCGACTGGCCGGCGGCGGCCGCGGCCTCGTCGGCCTTGACCTTGATCGACTCGGGCATCCGGACCGTGATCCGGGCCAGCCCCTCCTCGTCGCCCGGGACCGGCGGAGCCGGCGGCGGCGGGGGAAGCGGCGGAGCCGGGGCGGTGGCCTGCGGGGCCTGGACCACGAAGTCGAGGTCGCGGCCGTCGAGGCGTACGTCGACGCTGCCGGCCGGCATCGCCGCGGTGATCTCGGACGCGGCCTGGCTGATCGCCTCCATCAGGGCCAGCCGGGCGGAGGGGTCGAGCGCGTAGCCGAGGCGCTCGGCGATCTGCCGCGCCTCCTCCCCCGCGCTCTCCGCAGCAGCGAGCAGGTCGCGTCGCAGGCTGTCGACGTAAGGCGTGATGTCCATGTGCACCACTATGACGTCATAATGACGTCATGTCAACCCCTGTGTGATGTCACCGTGCGTCAGACGCCGGTCCGTACAGTCGACGTACGTGAGTCCTTCTCGGGGGCGGACCCTCGCGGTCGCCGTACTTCTCGCTGCGACGCTGGCCGGATGCAACGGTCAGGAGCAGCCGGACCGAAGCGCCCCGCCGGCAGCCGGGTCCCGGCTCGCGGACGCCGCGTTCGAGGTGGGGCCGCCCGAGATCGTGATGGGGCCCAGCACCTACGTCGACTCGCCGCTCAACGCCATCCAGGTCGGTGACACGGTGCGCGCCTACGTCGGCAACGTCGAGACGGTGCTGCTCGAGGGATCCGGCGCCGCCGACCTCGAGCCCACCGACCGGGTCGTCGTCGGACGCGGCCACGACGAGACCGACTTCGACTGGTGCGGGTCCTGGCTCGACGCGGTCGAGCCCGACCAGCAGGACCCCGGCCTGCTGCGGGCCTGGTACCACGCCGAGGCGGACTGCGCCTACACCGCCAACCAGACCCACAAGTCGATCGCCTACGCCGAGTCCCGCGACGGCGGCCTGACCTTCACCAAGCCCGACTATCCCGACAACCAGGTGGTGCGCAGCCCGAACGGCGGGACGGCCGGCCACCACACCGGACGCGGGGCGCCGAGCGTCGTACGGCGCGGCGGCCACTTCTACCTGTACTACCAGGACGTGCGGCCGGACCTGTCGACGGTGACCGCGGTGGCCCGCGCACCTGTCTCCTCCGGAGGCGTCCCTGGCTCGTGGCGCAACTACACCGAGGGTGCCGACGGTCGCGGCAGCTGGACCGCGGACGCGCTCGGCGGGCCCGCGACCGCGCTGGAGACGACCGTCCCGGCGTCGTCGGTCAGCGTGCACACGCCGTCGGACGAGGTGGTGCTGGTCCGGCAGCACGCCACCAGCGGCGGCATCGTGCTGCAGGTCTCCAGCGACGGGATCCACTTCACGACGCTGCCCGAACCGATCGTCCCCTACCTGGCGGCCCAGGTCCGGACCGACTGGGGCGAGGTCAACCAGCAGCAGGTGATCGGCTACACCTCGATCGTCGCTGACGACGGCGCCCGCGAGTGGGGTGGCTCCTTCTCGCTCTTCCACCTCTACGTCTTCCCGGGCGGCACCCTCCGCGGCGAGCGCTACCTGGTGCGGCGGGAGGTCACCGTCACCGAGGCCCGGGCCGACCAGCCGCGGTCGACGATCGCGCTGACGGAATACCTCGACCCCGACACCGGCGACACCTTCGGCACCTCCTCGCCGATGCTCGAGGAGTACGACGCCGGTGGCGTGCTCGGCTTCCTGCTCGGCTCTCCCGGGGCGGACCGGAGGTCGCTGTTCGAGTGCGAGTCGGCCGGCGGCGACCGCTTCGTCGCCGCCGCCTGCGGGACGGGCGCGCGGACCGGCCGGCTGGTCGGCTACGCGTTCAAGGAGCAGCAGGACGGGACCGTCGCGCTGGCCCGTTGCGTGACGGACGGCGGCGACCGGTTCACGACGACCGCCGAGGACTGTGCGTCCCGCGGCAGCAGCCAGTCGGAGCTCGGGTTCGTCTATCCGCCGGGCGTCTGACGCTAGTTCGCGCCGGCCTGGTTGACGCCGTAGATCACGCTGTCCTCGTCGATCCAGAGCTCGACCGCCCAGGCGCTCCGGCAGCTGGCCGGCTCGGGTTCCTCGAGCCGGACGACGTCGTCCTCGGCCGCGGCGAACCGCTCCGGCACCTCACCGCCGTCGGCGCAGGTCGAGCGGCCGGCTGTGGGGGCCACGGGCCCGCGGTAGCGGNCCGGCTGTGGGGACCACGGGCCCGCGGTAGCGGACGAGGAGTGCGACCGGGTCGATGCCGCAGTCGGGGAAGCCGAGACCCGAGCAGCCTGAGTAGGAGGTCCGACTCTCCGGCTCGTCGGTCCAGCCGGTGTGCCCGAACGCACCTCCCCCGGAGAACATGACCCGCACCCGGTCCGCGAACTCCGGCGCCGGTCCCTCGCCACGCGCCCAGGCGACGAACCGCTCCGCGGCCGAGGCGCGGTCGAGGGACAGCTCGAGCTCCTCGGTGTCCAGCGGGTCGGCCTCGGCAGCCAGCCGCAGGCGCACGTCCGCGATCCGATGATCCTTGGTCCACTCGATCTGCACGACCGGCGGTGGCGGGCACAACCAGACCCCGTCAGTCGGGTGGTCGACGTAGACGTATGTCGTCGGGTGGTACTTCAGGATGTCGAGCCCGGCGAGCGGGTCCGGGGTCACGCACATCGGGTCCGGCCCGTTGAAGGCGGGCATGAGCGCGTCGGTGACCGCCAGGAAGGTGTGCGCGAAGAAGCCGTCCATCCCGACCGGCCGGGTCAGGATCATCTCCAGCGCCGCGAGCGCGGAGTGGCACTCGCCGCCGTCGCAAAGCACCCATCTCTGCGGGTCGGCGGCCTGCTCGGCCGACAGGTCGGCGTACTGCCCCTCGCCGACGGCGATGCTGAGCCCGTCGGGGACGTCGGGCGCCGGCGCGAGGCCACGCGCGAACCGGACGAGGTCGAGGACCTGCTGCCAGGTGTCGGGGGCCACCGCGCAGCGCACGGCTGGTGACGGGCCGGCCGTGACCCGAAGCCGCACCCGGTCCCCCGGCGCCATCGACGTGCCCGGGCCGGGATCGGTGCCGAGCACGTAGCCGCGGGGCTGGTCGCAGCTGTACTCGGCCTCGACCCGCAGGGAGTACCCGCGGTCGGACAGCAGGTCGGTCGCCTCCTCCTCGGTGTAGCCGAGCAGCGACGGCAGCTCGTCGTCGGCGTAGACGTGCTCCTGCTCGACCGGCTCCCGGTCGGCCACAGCGGTCGGCTCGGACACGGGCGCGGGCTGGGGGTCGTCGCCCAGCTGCTGCGACACCAGGAGACCACCGCCGATGGCGAGCACGACTGCTGCCGCGGCAGCCAGCACCGGCCACCGACGGGTCCGGGGCTCGGGCAGCCCGCTGAGCGTCATCGGCGCGGACTCGTCGACCTCGATAGTGCCGGCGGCCCTGGCCAGCAGGGATCGGGCCTGTGCTTCGGCAGGGTCTTCAGTGGGCATCAGGGGCCTCCACGAGTGGGGCAAGAGCAGCGAGAGCACGGGACGTGCGGGACTTGACCGTGCCGGGAGCGACTCCGAGCGCGGCTGCGGTGTCGCGCTCGGAGAGGTCGGCGTAGAACCGGAGCACCAGCACCTCGCGGTGCTCGGGTGAGAGAGCGGCGAGCGCCCGGCGTACGGCGATGCCGCCGGTCGGGTCCGCCTCCTCGGCGTGCTCGGGGAGGGTCTCGGTCGGCAGCTCGCCGTGCCAGCGGCGGGCGCGGGCGTCGGCGAACGTGGTGACCAGCACCCGGTGCACGTAGGCATCGGGGTGGTCGGCGCGGGCGACCCGGCGCCAGGAGCGGTAGCACTTCAGCAGTGCGGACTGGACGAGGTCCTCGGCGTCCGGCTGCGGGCAGCCGAGCAGCACCGCGGTGCGCACGAGGCGGGTGCGGCGCTCAGCGACGTACGTCGTGAAGTCCATCGTGATCGGGCAGGCTCCTGGTCTCCGGGTCACCCTAGAGACCGGCGAAGCCCCCGATCCGGTTCCCTGTCAGGCGAGAGCCGGTGCGGCGTACGTCCCGCGGCCGGTCGGCAGCGGCAGGTCGAGCGTCGTCCGGATGCCCGGCGCCGCGGCCCGGACGTCGGGGATGGCGTTCACGATCCGCCCGCACGCGGCGACGATCGCGGCGTGGTTGTGGTCGCCGTGCTCGCTGCTCGGCACGACGTCGACGACGTAGTTGGGCTCGCCGGTGATCTCGACCCGGTAGGAGCCACCGCCCGCCGCCGGGCGGGCCCAGTCGGGGCGGAGGTCGTCGCGGGTGCGCGTGACGTGCTCGACGACGATCGCCGGGTGGCCCGCCACCATCCCGGAGATGGAGAACTTCAGGGCGGCGATAGTGCCCTTCTCGATCCGGCCGGCCGCGATGTCGTAGGACTCCGGCGCCGGCTCGGCCTCCCAGTGCTCGACGATCTCGTCGACCTCGATGCCGAGGCCGGTGGCCATCATCCGGATCGCCGTCCCCCAGGCCATGGCGAGGATCCCGGGCAGGAACAGCATCGGGGTGGAGTCGACCGGGTGCCCGAAGCCCATCAGGTCGAACATCACCTCGGCACCGTCGTACGTCGCGTAGTCGGCCAGCTCGTAGCACTTGATCTGCTCGATGCGCTGGCAGGTGCTGGCCAGCGCGAGCGGCACCAGGTCGCTGGCGAAGCCCGGGTCGACGCCGGTGATGTAGAGCGACGCACCGCCGGCCTGGGCCGCCGCCTCGACCTTGTCGATCACCTTGTCCGGCATGGTCCCCCAGGGGAACTGCAGGGTGCCCGGCGCCGACCCCACGACGTCGATGCCGGCCTCGAGCAGCTTGCAGACGTCGTTGGTGGCCTCGACCGGGCGGGTGTCGCCCATCGCGCAGTAGACGACGCACTCCGGCCCGGCCGCGATCAGCGCGTCCAGGTCGCCGACGGCGGCGACGCCGGTCCGTACGTCGAGCCCGGCCAGCTCACCGGCATCCTTGCCGACCTTGCCCGGCGTGGACGTGCTCACGGCCACCAGCTCGAACCGGTCGTCACTGATCAGCTGGCGCAGGGTCAGCATGCCGGCGTTGCCGGTGGCGACCTGGGCGACTCGAATGGGCATGGGTCCTCCGCGGGGTGAAACTGGACACGTGTTCAGTGAAAGGTAGAACATGTTCTACCCGATTGGTATGTTTCGCGCC
>NZ_JACEHF010000122.1 GCF_014180685.1 Nocardioides pelophilus
GGGTGGCGCCCCCGTCGCCTGCTCGAGCCGCAGCGGCCCGTGGATGCCGGGTTCGAGCGCGGCGGCCCTCGCGATCTGCTCGCGCAGGTCGTCGGTCTGCAGCCGCTCCCGCTTCCGGAGTACGGCGAGCACGCCCTCCTCGAGCCAGCTGGTGGTCCGCAGGTCGCGCTCGTCGGCACGGTGCAGCAGCTCGGGAAGCAGCAGCGGGTCCTGCCGCTGCGCCGCGCCGTCGTCCGCGGCACCTCCGTGGTGGCGTCCGGCCGGGCTCGGCAGCCACTGGGGCTGGTAGCAGCCACGGGTCAGGTAGTGGTGGAACACCCAGCGCGGGTGCGACCGAAGTGCTGGGTGGCGCTCGAGGTACCACTCCGCGTCGAACAGCGGCGTCGGCACCACCCGACGGTCCCAGCCGACGCGCAGCCAGTGCAGGAAGGGGACCTCCCCGTCCGGCACCGTGAGCCCGAGATCGGCCAGGCGGTCGGCGTACCACCGCGGGTGGAAGAACGCGGAGACCCGCAGCCCGGCCGGGGCGCCGACCTCGAGGTAGTGCTCGATCACGGCGTCGACGCCGGGATCGTCACCGAGGGCCGCTCGCTCGTCGGCAGCGAGCTGGGCGAGGTAGAAGCGCGGGTGGGCGCACCAGCGCAACCGCTCGAGGAGGACCGGGTCGACCGCTTCGGCGCGGGCCGCCGGGCGCGCCCGAGCCGCCCACTGCCGCTTCGCCTTCACGCGGTGTCCGGCCCCTTGCCCACGCGCGCGAGGTCGTGGACGCGGTCGATCGCCATCGCGGGCAGCTTGCGCACGATCGAGCGCCGGTTGCTGCTCTCCTGGCCGAGCGAGGTGTCGCGCCGCCGCTTGAAGATGATGGTGTCGCGCACCAGCACGTGCTCCCAGCCCGCCGCCATCGACTCGATCGAGAACTGCCAGTCCTGGAAGGAGAGGCCGTTCGGGATGTCCCTGGAGACGTACGGGATGGCGAGGTGGGCCTCGCGCGGCGTCATGCAGAGGGAGTCGTGGTAGTTGCGGAGGTAGGCGAAGTGCGGGGTGAACAGCGGCGACGCCTGGTCGATGTGCACCAGCACCGAGTTGCCGCCGTCGAACATCACATTGAGCTCGGGATGCGCGATGACCTGACGGCCCTCGTCCTCGGCGGCCTGGAGGACCGCGATGCCCTCGGCCAGCCAGTTCTCGCTGAACAGGTCGTCGGCGTCGAGGAAGGCGATGAACCGGCCGGACGCGCGGGTGACGGCGGCGTTGCGGACCCGGCCGAGGTCGGCCTCCTCGAAGTGCCACCGCTGCCAGTGGTCGAACCTCGCCTGGTCGAAGTAGGCGCGCGTCGCCTCGGTGGCGCAGTCGAGCGCGATGATCGTCTCGACCTCGTAGCCCGCCGCGCGGGCGGCCGCGACCGCGAGGTCGGCCGAGCGCATCGTCGGGCCGCAGACCGCCGTCTCGCTGTGGGCGGTGACGACGATCGACAGGTCGGGGCGGTCACGGTCGGGCATCGGAGGCCTCCCCCAGCAGTCGCTCGACCATCTCCTTGAGCTCCTGGTCGTCATCGATCGACCGGACCTTCGCCGCGACGTCGTCGGGCAGCTGGTAGTCGTCGAGGAGACGCTCGGCGGTCGCCGCGGTGTCGACGATCACGCCGTCGACGAGCTCGACGTGGCGGTAGACGTAGCGGGCGGACAGGCCGACCTGCTGCCCCAGCGGGCCGCGCCGCAGGCCGGTGAAGCCGAGGAAGATGCGTTCGGACGCGCGGAGCGCCAGGCCGTACGGCGTGAGCGCGTCGAGGAACAGGCGGGATCCGACGCCGACGATCGCGGCGGCGTCCAGCGAGCGCAGCAGCTCGACCAGCACCTGCTGCGCCATCAGCGGCCCCAGGTCGCAGGCGGTGTCCGCGAAGTCGACCCGGCGTACGCCGGGCGGCGTCGCGGCGGCGGGAGCCGAGCCGGTCGTGGTGGTCACGACCACGATGTCGCGCGGCTCGATCTCGGCCTGCAGCGCGTCCAGCAGCCGGGCGACCAGGACGTGGCCGGGGCTCTCGACCACGAGCACGATCCTCGCCCGGGCGAAGCCGAGGGCCTCCTGGCTGGAGTAGAGCGCCTCGAGCTGGTCGGCCACCACCAGCCACGGGATCGGCATCATCCGCGGCCGGGCGATCTCGGGCCACAGGTCGCCGATCAACGGCTCGACCTCGACGGCCTTCGCGAACATCTCGCCGAGCTTGCCGTGGTGCAGCCGGCGGTGCACGTCCGACCGGCGCTCCGCGAGCGCCTCGACGACCGCCTCGTTCGACGTCCCGAGCACCTTGGCGAGCTTCTCGGTGCCCATGACGGGCTCGGCGACCTCACCGGACTGCTTGCCCTCGGCGAGCCAGGCGGCATACGGGTGGAGGTCGCCGTCACGGCGCTCCGGGTGGCGCTTGAGGTAGGACTCCGTCGAGAAGTTGGCCTCGGGGGTGAACCGGGCGGCCGGTCCCTGGCGGAGGAAGTGGCGCACCGGGTCGACGGATCGGTTCTCCAGCACGCCCGGCGCCTGCAGCAGGTAGTGGGCGATGTCGAAGTGGTCGCGCACCAGGTCGTACTCGGCGTCCTGGCCGGGCGGCTGCTGCTGACGCAGTGCCTCGCGGATCCGCTCGTCGAACCCGGGCCCGAGGTTGCTCGGCACCACCGACGGGGACGAGCCGTTCGGGGAGGTCCGCGCGACCGCCTCGGCGCCGTCGCGTTCGCTCCGGCGCCAGAGGTGGCGTCGGAGTCGACCGGAGGCGGCTTCGGTCACGGGCGCCCCTCGCCGCGAGCGAGGAACCACTCCCACGTACGACGGATGCCCTCGTCCAGCGAGGTCCTCGGGTCGAACCCGAAGCCGTCGCGCGCCTTGTCGATCTCGCACCAGGTCTGCAGCACCTCGCCCGCGCGGAAGTCGTCGTACCGGATGTCGAGGTCGCGGCCGGTCGCGCTGCGCATCAGCTCGAGCAGCTCGTTGACCGTCGTGGGCTTGCCGCTGCCGAGCTGGAAGGCCCCGACGGCGTCGCTGTCGACCGCGACCCTGATGCCCTCGACCAGGTCGCCGACGTACAGGAAGTCGCGCGCCTGGCTCCCGTCGCCGTAGACGACGAGGGGCTCACCGGCCAGGATCTGCTTGAAGAAGTGGGCGACGACCGAGCCCTTGTGGAAGGAGCGCGGTCCGTAGATGTTCGAGAAGCGCAGTGCGCAACCCCGCATGCCGTAGGCCCCCGAGTAGGCGCTCAGGTAGCCCTCGAGCATCAGCTTCGACGCGCCGTACGGCGAGGTCGGCTGCGCCGCCATCCGCTCGTGGACCGGCGGGGGCACGTCGCCGACGATCGCGCCGCCGGTCGAGGCCGCCACGATCCGGTCGACGCCCTGCGCGCGGCACTCCTCGAGCAGGTTGAACGTGCCGATGACGTTGTTCTCGAAGTTGTGCGCGGGGTCCTCGATGCTGTCCATCACCCGGGTGTCGGCCGCGAGGTGCACCACGGCGTCCTGGCCCTCGAGCGCGCTCCGGAGGTCCTCGCGGCTGCGCAGGTCGCCGCCGACGAACCGCACCCGGTCGAGATCGAGGTTGCCCCGCTCGCCCAGCGACTCGTTGTCCAGCACCGTGACGGCATAGTCACCCGAACGCAGGAGGTGGTCGGCGAGGTGGACGCCGATGAAGCCTGCGCCCCCGGTGATGAGCACCTGCTTCATCCGAGATCCCTTCTGTCGTCAGGCAGCGGGACACCTTAACAATCGGCGCCGTCCCACACGCTAACGACCGGGACTGGGCGGGCGTTAGTTTTCGCCGAACTTGGTGTCACGATCATCCGGTCGGACGAGTCGGGGCCGCCTCGGTTATCGTTCGCAGCGCCCGTCCCCCCAGCAGGAGCCCAGCAGGAGCCCAGCAGGAGCCCCGTAGGAGCCCGAGGAGCAGCCGTGGAACCCGACGTCGTGAAGCCGCCAGTGACCTGGCGGGCGATGAGGGAGTACTTTCCGCACCGCGTGCTCGCCAACCACGTCCACGCGCTGCCGGAGCACGGCATCGTCTACGTGAAGAACCCCAAGGCCGCGTGCTCGACCGTGCTGCTGTGGTTGGACCGCATCCACACCGGCGAGCACGACTTCAGCCCCGGGAACGTGCACACGGACAACCGGCTGCCGAGGGCGCAGGACGTCGGGCGGCGCAAGATCGCCCGGATGCTGTCGGGCGAGGGCTACAGCTTCACCTTCGTCCGCGACCCGATGCGTCGGTTCCAGTCCGCCTACCTCGACAAGATCGTCAACGCCAAGCGCTGGCGCGAACAGATCCAGACCGCGCTCGGTGAGGAGCCGGACCCCGAACGAGCGGTCAGTCTCGACGACTTCGTGACCGGCATCGAGCGGCAGGACCCCATCGGCGAGATGGACCCCCACTGGCGACCGCAGCACATCAACGTGATGACGTCGCTGATCACCTACGACCACGTCGGGCGGATCGAGACGTTCGACGCCGATCTGGAGATCATCCGGAAGGCGGCGGGACTGCCGATCGTCCCGGTCGAGGTCCGCAACGTCGCCAAGAAGCCGGGCGGGATCCTCGACGATCGCCCGGACCTCGAGGAGCGGGTCCGGGCGATCTACGCGAAGGACTTCGAGATCTTCGGCTACTGATCTACGCCGACTGATCTACGGCGACCGATCTACGACGACCGGCCGTCAGATCGACGGCAGGCCGTAACCCAGGCGACCCTTGCGGCGCGCACCCTGGCCGCAGCTGCCGCTCGAGGCCCAGTAGTTCTTGAGCGACCGCTTGAAGCAGATGTAGATCGGCTTCGTCGCGCCATCGCCGGCGGTCGGCCGGATCCATCCGATACGGCGGTAGGGCTTCTCGGTGTCGGCGCACTTGTCGACCCGCAGGCGGTAGTTGCCGCGCTTCACGCACTCGAAGACCTGGTGGTAGCCCGTGCGCGGCTTGCCGAGCAGGAAGCCCTCCTGGACCTTCGGCCGGAAGGAGTTCTGGATCGGCCGCTCGGTCGAGGTCCGGCGACGTCCGTCGGACTTGCGGAAGTACGTCGTCAGCGCGACCCGGTTGAGCCCCGAGGTGTTGGCCTTGCTCAGGGTGACCTTGCGGCGCATCAGGTAACGCTCGGGGAAGTCGCCGCCCGGGAACAGCTTCACGTAGTAGATGTAGAACTGGTCGTCGGAGGTGTTGGAGTCTCCGGTCGCGCCCACGATCGAGGGGTAGGCGTAGAGCTGCTTCGCACGCTTGGTGCGGTCCCAGGTGTCGACCAGCGGGTCGTCCTGGGAGGACACCGGCGGGTAGATCTCGATGGAGCCCGCCCAGGCACTGCCGGGGTCGGAGGGGTTGCTCGGGTCGAGCGGCACAGTGGCGGCGGAGCCGTTGGAGACCCAGAGCCGGAAGCCGCGGGTGCCCGAGGCGTAGAGGGCGATGTTGCGGTTGAGGTAGGTGTTCTTGATGATCACCCGCGCCATCGGGTCGATGGTCCGCAGCGCCTTCGAGTTGCCGCCGAGGCCCTCGTTGCCGGTGCCCCCGAAGTCACAGCGCTGCGCGGCGAGCGGGCTCGGCTTGTAGCAGTGCCACTTGCGCCAGGTGCCCTTCTCGCCGAGGTCGGCGACCGGCGACCGGGCGACGTGGAGCCGGCGGGTCAGCGCGTCGCCCGAGGTGCCGGTGCTCGCCGCGTAGAAGAAGTAGAGGTAGTCGCCGTACCGGATGAGCCGGCCCATGGTGGCGTCCTCGGCCTTCGGGCCGTTCAAGTCGTCGTCCTGGGTGAGGACCTGCCCGGTCTTGGTCCACGTCTTGCCGGCGTCGTGGGAGACGGCCCGGCCGACCGACGCGACGACGCTGTCGTCGCTGAAGATGCAGCGGTCGTTGTCGCCCGCACCCGCGGCCTCGGCGTGGTAGAGCGCGATCCACTTGGTCGCCGTGGCCTTGAAGACCGAGCCGATCAGCCAGGCGCCGCACTTGTCGAACGAACCGGCCTTGCCGCGCTTGAGGATGACCTTCGGGTCGCGGAGCGTCTTGTTGTTCTTCGACGTCACCCGGTAGGAGTCGTTGTTGCTGATGAAGCCGATCAGCTTGCCGGAGGGGTTGCGCTCGGAGAAGTAGGGGAAGTCAGTCAGCCCGCTCGGGCCGAAGATCCGCTCCTCGGGGCCCAGCTGGACGGTGTAACCGGTCAGCGGGGAGGCGGCCGCAACCTGCTGCGAGCCCTCGTCCTCGGCTCCCGAGGGTGCGGCACCGACGACGGCGCCGGTGGTCGCGACGACCGCCAGGAGCCCGCCGACCGCGGCCGCGCTCCGACCGGTCGATCGAGCACGATTGAGCACAGACTGCAGCACCATGAAACGAGGCCTCCCCAGCGACATCCGAGTGACCACCCTCCCGGCGGTCACCACGATGGTAACGGCCGGTCGACAACGTCCGGACCGGATCCGGAAAAGCGACGGCAAAGACTTCAGACCGAGGGCAGCCCGTAGCCGAGCCGCACCTCGCGCTTGAAGCCGCGGCAGCCTCGGTCGGCCGACGCGAAGTGGTTCTTCTTCCGCGTGTTGTAGCAGCGGAAGATCGGCACGGTCGCGTGCGTCGTCTCCGTGGGCGAGATCCACCCGACTCGACGGTACTTCCGCTCCCCCGTGCCGCACTGGCCCACCCGGAGCAGGTAGTCACCGTTCTTCACGCACTCGAACACGTCGCGGAAGCCGGCTGCGGGCTCACCGAGGAGGAAGCCCTCGGCCCCCTTCGGCCGGAAGGCGTTGCGGATCGGCCGCTCCGTCGACGTACGCCGCAGGCCCGACTTCTTGTCGAAGTACGTCGTCAGCGCGACCCGGTTCAGGCCCGCGTCGTCCGGGCTCAGCGTGACCTTCCGCCGCATCAGGTAGCGCTCCGGGAAGTCGCCGCCCGGGAAGAGCTTCACGTAGTAGATGTAGAACACCCGGCCCGAGGTGTGGGACTGGCCCCGGAGACCGACGATCGACGGGTAGGCGTAGAGCTGCTTCGCGCGCTTGGTGCGGTTCCAGTTGTCGACCTGCCGGTCGTCCTGGTGCGTCACCTCCGGGTAGATCTGCACCGACCCTGCCCAGGCGCGCTCCGTGCTGTCCGGATCGGCGGGGTCGAGCGGCGGCATCGTGTCGGAGGTGTTCGAGACCCAGAGCCGGAAGCCGCGCGTGCCGGTCGCGAAGAGCGCGATGCTGTGGTCCAGGTAGGTGTTCGGGACGATCACCCGCGCGGTCGGGCTGATCAGCTGGACCGGGTTGGACTTGCCACCGATGCCGCCATTGCCCGTGCCGCCGAAGCCACACGTCCGCGCGGCGAGCACCGAGGGCTTGTAGCAGTGCCACTTCTTCCACGTGCCGCGCTCACCGAAGTCGGCGACCGACGATCGGGCCACGTGGAGGTAGCGCGTGGATCCGCGGCGGTAGGCGCTCGCGCCGTAGAAGAAGTAGAGGTAGTTGCCGTACCGGACCACGCGGCCCATCGTCGCGTCCTCGGTCTTCGGACCGTCGAGGCGCGCGTCCTGGGTGAGGACCTGACCGCGCTTCTTCCAGGTCTTGCCGCCGTCGTTCGAAATGGCGCGTCCGACGGACGCGACGACGCTGTCGTCGTTGTAGATGCACCGGTTGTTGTCGCCCCTGCCGGCGGCCTCGGCGTGGTAGAGGGCCATCCAGCGCTGCGGGCTCTTCTTGATGACCGAGCCGATCAGCCAGGCGCCGCACTTGTCGAACGTCCCCGGGTTGCCCCGCTTGAGGATCACCTTGGGGTCGCGGAGCTTGCCGTCCCTCGCCGGCCGCACCCGGTAGGAGTCGTTGTTGCTGATGAAGCCGACCAGCTTGCCGGAGGGGGTGCGCTCGGAGAAGTAAGGGAAGTCCGTCAGCCCGCTCGGGCCGAAGACCCGCTCCTCGGGGCCGAGCTGGACGGTGAAGCCGGTGAGCGGCGAGGTCGTGCCGGCCTGCGCCGACCCCAGGTCGGCGCCCGAGGGCGTGGCCCCGACGACGGCACCGGTGGTCACGACGCACGCCATCAGCGCACCGATGGCGACGAGACGCCGACCTACCGATCGGGCGGGACGATGGACTGTGTGCGGCAGCATGTTTCGAAGGCCTCCCCTTGGCTTCCGGTCATCCGCCCGACGGCGGTCTCCAGAAACCCTAACCGGTCGCCCCACCCGGTCCGGGAGAGGTCGGACCACGGCGCGGCAGCCCGCCCCAGGAGGATCCGCCCGCTGCGTTAGCCTGACGCTCCAGCCCGACCAGGAAGGGACGCGTGGCCCCATGAGTCCCGTCGAACCGCGCGACGTGGTCCTGCACATCGGGTCGGGCAAGACCGGCACCAGCACGATCCAGCGGGTGCTGCGGCGCAACGCCGACCTCCTGCTCGCGGGCGGCCACGTGTACCCGAGGACGCCCGGGCAGGTCCGCCACACGAAGCTCGGCCTCTACGTCCGGCCCGACGACGAGCTGGTCGGCCGCGTCGACTGGCTTGAGGGCGACTTCCCCGAGCCGGCCGAGTTCCGGCGACGGTTCCGCCGGCAGCTCCGGCGCGAGCTGGCGGGGTCGACCGCCGAGGGCGTGGTCTTCTCGGACGAGGGGATGTTCGGGGCGTCCGACCGGGCGATCCGACGGACCCGGCGGTTCCTCGAGGGCATTGCCCGCTCGGTACGGCTGGTGGTCTACCTGCGCCGGCAGGACGACCACCTCGTGAGCCGCTACCAGCAGGTCGTGAAGATGGGCGAGATCGCGCCGCTGGCGACCTGGATCCAGCAGGAGTGGGACGGCACCTACGACTACTACGACCGGCTGACCTCCTGGCAGCGGATCGAGCCCGAGGCTTTCGTCGTACGTCCGTTCGAGCGTGCGCGGTTCGCCGGCGGGTCCCTCGTCCACGACTTCCTCCAGGCAGCCGACATCGAGCTCGCGGAGGACGAGCTCACCCACACCGAGGCGCGCAACGAGAGCCTCGGCGTCGAGGGCACCGAGCTGCTCCGCATCCTCAACCTCCATCGGGTCCAGCACGAGGGTGCGTGGCCCGGACGGTTCGGCAACGCGGCCCACGTCGCACGCCTCCGGGAGGTCCCGACGGGCCAGGTGCTGACCCTGCCCGACGCCGATCTCGACACCTTCATGGCCGGGTGGGCCGAGTCCAACCGGAAGGTCGCGCAGGAGTTCCTCCACGACCCGACCGGCGAGCTGTTCCGTGCGCCGCGCAAGACCGCCGGCACGACGACCGAGCAGGTGCTCGACCCGGCCCGCCTCGACCGCTACCTGGAGCTCCTGGAGATCCCCGAGGAGCAGCACGCGACCCTCCGCGCGATCGCCGAGCGCGAGGCGACCAGGCCCCGCCCGTGAGCGCCGACGTCGTCCTCCACATCGGGTGCGAGAAGACCGGGACCACCTCGATCCAGCAGTTCCTCCGCCGCAATCGCGCCGCTCTCGCACGTCAGGGACTTCTCTACCCCCGTGCGCCCGGGAAGGTCCGCCACATCGAGCTCGGGCTCTACGCCCTGCCGGACGCCTCGATGCCCCGGTCTCGCTTCTGGCGGCGTGGCGGCTACACGACACCGGAGGAGTTCCGCCGCCGGCTGCGGGACGACCTGGCCCGCGAGGTCGCCGAGTCCGACGCGTCGACCGTGGTGCTCTCGGACGAGGCACTCTGCCGGGTCGCCCCGCCCGCGATCCGGCGGCTCCGCGACCTGGTGGCGGGGCTGGCTGGTCCGCTCCGGGTGATCGTCTACCTCCGCCGCCAGGACGACCACCTCGCGAGCCGCTACCAGCAGGCGGTGAAGGTCGGTGAGGTCCGAACCCTGGACGTGTGGTCCCGCCAGGACTTCTCCCACCTCTACGACTACACCGCTCTGCTCGCCAAGTGGCAGCAGGCCTACCGCCCCGCGTCGGTCACGGTCCGGCCGTTCGAGCGCGACCGGTTCCCGGACGGCTCACTCACGCAGGACTTCCTGGACGCCGTCGGCGCCGACGCTCGTACGGCGCACCTCCGGCCGGTCCCGGTCCGCAACGAGAGCCTCGGCGTCGAGGCCGTCGAGATGTTGCGGGTCCTGAACCTGCACCGGTTCGAGCACGAGGGCGTGCCTCCCGGCCACGTGTCGAACCGCCCCCACGTCAAGCTGCTGCAGCGGGAGGACACCGGACCGCGTCTCACGCTCCCCCCTGCCGACCTCGACCGCTTCATGGCCGGCTGGGCGGAGTCGAACCGCAGCGTCGCGCGCGACTACCTCGACGACCCCGCCGGCGAGCTCTTCCGGGCGCCGCGGAAGACCACCGGCACGACGACCGAGCAGGTGCTCGACCCGGCCCGCCTCGACCACTACCTGGAGCTGCTCGACATCCCGGAGGAGCGGCACCCGACGCTCCGGCAGATCGCCGAGCGCGAGGCGGCCAGGCGGGACTAGGCCGGGGTCTCGCGGACCAGCGGCTCCACGGCGGCGCGCACCTCGGCCGGCAGCGGGGTCACCGGACGGGCCGGATCGGTGTTGTCGACGTACACGTGGACGAAGCGGCCCTCGGCCGCGGCGAGCGCGCCGTCGCCGTCCGGGTCGCTCTGGAAGATGCCGACCCGGTAGACGATCGAGGAGGTGCCGAGCCGCTCGACGTAGATGCCCAGGTCGAGGCTCCCGGGGTAGGTCACCTCGCTGAAGTAGCGGCACGACACCTCGGCCACCACCCCGATCGCCGGCAGCTCTCGGATGTCGGTGCCGACCGCGGCCGCGAGCTGGTCGTTGACGACGGTGTCGATCAGCTCGAAGTAGCGGGCGTTGTTCATGTGCCCGTAGACGTCGATGTCGGCCCAGCGCAGGGTGGCGCGGTCCCAGGCGACGTACGACGCCCGGGGCGGCCGCTCAGCAGCCACTAGGCGCTCTCCTGCCGCAGCCGCTGGCTGATGACCGTGGAGACGCCGTCGCCGCGCATGGTGACGCCGTAGAGCGCGTCGCCGACCTCCATGGTCCGCTTCTGGTGGGTGATCACGAGCAGCTGGGAGTTCTCGCGCAGCTCCTCGTAGATCTGGAGCAACCGGCCGAGGTTGACGTCGTCGAGCGCGGCCTCGACCTCGTCGAGGATGTAGAACGGCGACGGGCGGGCCTTGAACAGCGCGACCAGGAACGCGACCGCGACCAGCGAGCGCTCGCCACCGGAGAGGAGCGAGAGCCGCTTGACCTTCTTGCCCGGCGGCCGCGCCTCGACCTCGATGCCGGTGGTGAGCATGTTGGACGGGTCTGTGAGCACCAACCGGCCCTCGCCGCCGGGGAACAGCCGCGAGAAGGTCTGGTCGAACGCCGTGCTCACGTCGGCGTAGGCCTCGGTGAAGACCTGCTCGACCCGGGCGTCGACGTCCTTCACGATGTCGAGCAGGTCCTTGCGGGTGGCCTTGAGGTCCTCGAGCTGCTCGGTGAGGAACTTGTGCCGCTCCTCCATCGCCGTGAACTCCTCGAGCGCGAGCGGGTTCACCTTGCCGAGCATGTTCAGCGCACGCTCGGCGGACCGCAGCCGCTTCACCTGCTCCTCGCGCACGTAGGGCACGGTGCGCGGCTCGGCCTCGTCCGCGTCGTCCGCCTCGGTCGTCGCCGCGACCGGCTCGTCCTCGCCCTCGGTGGTCGAGGAGGTCGCGCCAGCAACCGTCCCCTCGGTGGTCGAGGAGGTCGCGCCAGCGACCGTCCCCCCGGTGGTCGAGGAGGTCGCGCTAGCGACCGTCTCGAGACCCCAGACCGGCACTGGCAGCTCGGGGCCGTACTCGGCGACCAGCGCCTCGGCCTCGATGCCGAGCTCGTCGATGGCCTTGGCCGCGATCTGCTCGATCCGCATCCGCTGCTCCGCCCGGGCGAGCTCGTCGCGGTGCACCGAGTTGACCAGCTCGTCGTGGGTGCGGCCCAGCTCGCGGAGCCGGCCGCGCACGGCGATCAGCTCCTGCTCACGACCGCGCCGCGACTCCTCGATCTCCTGTCGCGCCCGCAGCGCGCGGTCGATCGAGACCTCGAGCCGCCCGAGGACGTAGGACACGGCGGTTGCGACCGCGCGGCCCGCCCGGCCCTCCCGCAGCAGCCGCTCGCGCCGCTCGGCGGCGCGTGCCCGAGCGTGGCGCTCGGCCTCGGCGGCCTTGCGCATCTGGTCGACCCGGCCGTGCAGGGCGCGACCGCGCTCCTCGGAGGTGCGCAGCGCGAGCCGCGCCTCCATCTCGCTCTGCCGTGCGGCACGCGCGGCCTGGACCAGGCGCTCCTTCTCGGCGGTGTCGGGCTCGTCGTCGCCGGTCTCCTCGGCCGACGCCAGCCGCTCCTCCAGCTCCGCGATGCCGGCCGCGGCGTGGGCGCGCGCCTGCTCGGCCTGGGCGATCGCCTCGGCGAGCCGCTCCGCCTCCGCGCGCGCGGAGCGGGCGAGCGAGCCGTACTGACCCAGCTCCTCGGCGACCGCCGCGGGCGTC
>NZ_JACEHF010000123.1 GCF_014180685.1 Nocardioides pelophilus
GGTGTCGGGGAGCCACCCGCCAGGCCCGCCGTCACCGCGGTCGCCGTCGGCCGCCGGGGCGTCCTCGACCAGCCGGACCTCGAAGTCGATCGGGAGCCGCCCGAGCATCGCGCTGTTCGGCGCGGCCCAGGAGAAGCGCACCCGCACGTCGACCCGGATCTGTCCGCCCTCGGCGATGGCGCGGTCGGTCAGCGAGCGCGACGGCGTTCCGTTCTCGATCGCGAACCAGTCGCCGTCCGCGACCCGGGCGGCGACCTCGACGTCGTCGTCGGCCATCAGGTCGTGGCCGTCCACGCTCCGCACCTCGATCGTCAGCAGGGCAGCGGCCGGGCCGTCGTTGCGGACGTAGAACGACGCCACCTCGGCGTCGCCGGGGACCCAGCGCCGGTCGGCATCGAACAACGGCCGGTGCAGCGCGTCGTACCAGACCACCCCGTCGGGGCTCAGCCCCACGTCGTCGGCGGCCCTCGCGGGCGCAGCCACCACGGCTGCCAGCAGCCACACGGCTGCTGCCAGCACGATCGGAACCGCGGACCGGCGGGTCATACGACGGCTTCCTCCCTGATGTCCTCGGCGCTTCTCTGGTCGTCCTCCGGGCGCCGGCGGCGTTCACGGATGCTGCTGGTGAACATGTAGGCGGCGTACGCCAGGAGCAGCGAGCCGACGACGTAGACCCCGATCTGGCGCTGGTTGCCGCTCAGCAACGTGTTGACGTGGCCGAGGTACGGCACCGAGTACCAACGCTCGCCCTTGATCTGGACCTCCCGGACCGGCTGCGGGTCCGCCGCGTCGTTGGCGTCCCCCTGGGTGACGAAGGCCCGGTCGCCGTTGATGGCGGTCTCGACGGCGACGACGCGATGGGTGGCCACGGCAGGCTTGCCCGACTCCAGCTGGTAGGTGATCACGGCGCCGACCCCCACCTCGTCCGCCGCGACCGGCTTGACGACGACCAGGCTGCCGGCAGGCAGGCCGGGTGACATCGAGCCGGTCAGCACGGTGTACGGCGTCGCGCCCGCCAGCCGCGGCACCAGGACCGTGACGGTCAGGACCGCCGCGACCGCGACCACGCACGACCAGGCAAGGACCTGCCCGAGCCAGCCGACGATGCGCCCGGGCGTGCTCATCTCGCGCCCCGCCCGTCAGGTCACGGGTTCGGGTCGACCTGCGTCAACGTGACGGTGAGGGTGTCGAGAGTCGCCTCGACGCCTTGCATGTCGTTGTCGTTGATGCCGGTCGGGTCCGCGGTGCCGTACGGGATGTCGACGACGAACGCGACCGTGAGGGTCTCGCCGCCATCGGCGTCGGTGATGGTGCCGCCGTCGGCGATCGCGGTGCCGTTGAGGTCGTACGTCGCGCTCACCGTGGCGTCGAACGAGGTGCCGGTCGGGTCGGTGACGAAGGTCAGCGTGTCGGGTGCGTCGACGGTGGCGCTCAGGTTGTCGCCCGTCGCGCCGAGGGTGAAGGTGCACTCCTTGGTGACGACGTCACCGGGTACGAACAGCACCACCGGCGTGCCGGCTCCGGCCTGACCGGCCGCATAGACCCAGCTGGCGTCACAGCCGACCGGCGTCAGGGTCAGCGTGCCGGCGTTGATGGCGCCGCCCTCGGCAGTTCCGGTCGCGGTCCAGTAGGCGAGCGTTCCGGCACCGCCCATGAGCAGGACCGCCGCACTGCCCGCTGCAATTGCTCCTTTGGTGCTCTTCTTCATGATTCCCTCCGGGTGTCACCGAGTCCATGCAGACCCCGCAGTCCCGACAATGCGGGACCGCGGTCCCGAAAAGCGTCGTTCCCCGGAGAAGTGGCCGCTCGATATCGCCGTCTAGTCACGACTGACCAGGTGCGTAGAGTCCCCTCGCGAAAGGGGGAGGTCGATGGACGTGACGGGGCCGAGGAGTCGCCGGTGGGGCCCCACCGCGCTGATCGTGGCGACCGGGCTGCTCGCCGGGTGCGGCGTCGACCGCGAGAACGACGAGCCGCGCGGAGTGGCCGAGGTCGGCACCACCCCCGGGAGCACGAGCCAGGCGGTCTCGGCGTACGAGGACTGGCTCGCTGCGCTGGCCGAGCACGACGCGGCTGCCGCGTGCGCCCTCCAGGCACCCGAGCTCACCATCGAGCTGCGCTACGAGGCGATCCTGGCCGACCGCGCCGAGCTCGGCGACCCGTGCACCCGCTTCGAGGCGCTGCTGTGGGAGGACCCGGAGTTCGACAGCGAGATCGTCGACGTCGAGGTCACCCAGGAGACCGAGGAGGACGCGCTCCTCGAGGTCCACCTGGCGTCAGCCGACCTCACCGTCCGGATGGTCTATCACCGGGCGCGCTGGCGGGTGTTCTCCAGCACGCCGCGCTCGGCCGACGGCTCCGACGGTTCCGACGGCTCCGACGGTTCCGACGCCCCGGGGTCCGGGCCGGCTCGTTGGTTGGGAGCCTGGTGCGACCTTTCTCCCGATCTGACCCGCGACCAGGTCGTCGCGCTGATGGGCGCCCCCTCAGGTGAGTACACCGTCGCCGACGGCGGCGAGCCGCAGCTGTGGTGGGCGCAGGACCAGTACGACTTCCGGGTCTACCTCGATCCGGTCGACGACGCGGTCCTCGAGCTGGTCGGCGACTACGACGCCTTGAGCGCCAGCGACCGTGCGCTCCTCCCCTGTCCCGAGCTGCGCAGCTGACGGGGAGGCTAGACCAGCTCGGGCACCCGGAGGTGCGCGATCGCCAGCTCGAACGCGGTCGAGCAGGCCCGGCTGCGTGCGCGATCGACCATCAGGCTGGCGCTGCAGAAGCCGGGGAGCGCCTCGATCCGCGGCAGCACAGCGACCGTCTCGAGACCACACCCCCCCGCTGGTCGAGGAGGTCGCGCAGCGACCGTCTCGAGACCACAGCCCCCGCTGGTCGAGGAGGTCGCGCAGCGACCGTCTCGAGAGCGAAGCGACGTTGGTCGAGGAGGTCGCGCAGCGACCGTCTCGAGAGCGAAGCGACGTTGGTCGAGGAGGTCGCCCTGGCGACCGTCTCGAGACCTACCAGCCGCGCTCGGCGAGCCGGTGCGGCTGGGGGATGTCCTCGACGTTGATGCCGACCATCGCTTCGCCGAGACCGCGGGAGACCTTGGCGACGACGTCGGGGTCGTCGTGGAAGGTCGTGGCCTTGACGATGGCCTCGGCGCGCTGGGCGGGGTTGCCGGACTTGAAGATGCCCGAGCCCACGAAGACGCCCTCGGCGCCGAGCTGCATCATCATCGCGGCGTCGGCCGGGGTCGCGATGCCGCCGGCGGTGAACAGCACCACGGGAAGCTTGCCGGCCCGCGCCACCTCCGCCACCAGGTCGTACGGCGCCTGCAGCTCCTTCGCGGCGACGTAGGGCTCGTCCTCCGCGAGCGAGCCGAGCCGGCGGATCTCGCCCCGGATGGTGCGCATGTGGGTAACCGCGTTGGACACGTCGCCCGTTCCGGCCTCGCCCTTGGAGCGGATCATGGCCGCGCCCTCGGTGATCCGGCGCAGCGCCTCGCCGAGGTTGGTCGCACCGCACACGAAGGGCACGGTGAACTTCCACTTGTCGATGTGGTTGGCGTAGTCGGCCGGGGTGAGCACCTCGGACTCGTCGATGTAGTCGACACCGAGGCTCTGCAGCACCTGCGCCTCGGCGAAGTGACCGATCCGGGCCTTGGCCATCACCGGGATCGAGACCGCCTCGATGATCGAGTCGATCATGTCGGGGTCGCTCATCCGCGAGACGCCGCCCTGGGCCCGGATGTCGGCCGGCACCCGCTCCAGCGCCATCACCGCGACGGCGCCGGCGTCCTCGGCGATCTTGGCCTGCTCGGCGGTGACCACGTCCATGATCACGCCGCCCTTGAGCATCTCTGCCATGCCGCGCTTGACCTTGGTGGTGCCCAGTTCGTGCTGCTCGCTCATGGGTCCGATTCTAGGTGGCGGAGGGCTTCTCCCCCGCATCGAGGTCGGCATCGAGGACCACCGCCTGGCGATAGACCTTGAGCACCCGGAAGACCACGGTGTAGGTGCTCGCCGCCACCAGCGCCCAGAGCGTGACGTACATCAGGATCGGCAGGTCGAACAGCGCGGCGAGACCGGTCATCACCAGGACCGACACCAGACGGTCGGCGCGCTCGGCGAGCCCGCCCTTGGCGTCCATGCCCAGGGACTCCGCGCGTGCTCGGGCGTACGACGTGACCGAGCCCATCACCAGGCACCACAGGGTCACGCACAGGTAGAGGTAGCTGTCGCCCGGCCCGGCGAAGTAGAGCGCCAGTCCGCCGAAGATCGCGCCGTCGCCGATCCGGTCGAGGGTGGAGTCCCAGAACGCGCCGAACCGCGACTTCCGGTCCAGGGTCCGCGCCATCTTGCCGTCGATCAGGTCGCTGAACACGAACGCCGTGATGAAGAGCACCCCCCACAGCAGCTCGCCACGAGGGAAGAACGCGAGGGCGCCCACGCAGACACCGAGGGTGCCCACCAGGGTCACCGCGTCCGGGCTGATCCCCAGCTTGATGAACAGTCGGACGAAGGGCATGAGGACGACGCCTTGCCAGAAGTCCTTGAAGCGGTCGAGCACGACGTCGAGGCTAACGCCAGGCGTCCGCGAGCAGGTCGCGGGTCTCGCCGAGGAGCTGAGGCAGGGTCTTCGTGCCGGCGATCACGGTCATGAAGTTCGCGTCGCCGGACCATCGCGGCACGACGTGCTGGTGCAGGTGGCCCGACAGCGAGCCGCCCGCGACGCCGCCCAGGTTGAGGCCGACGTTGAAGGCGTGCGGCTGGGCGATCCGCCGGATGGTCTCGAGCGCCTGCTTGGTCAGCAGCGCGATCTCGGCGGTCTCGGCGTCGTCGAGATCGGTGTAGTCGGCGACGTGCCGGTAGGGCAGCAGCATCAGGTGGCCGGGGTTGTAGGGATACAGGTTGAGCACGGCGTACGCCGTCTTCCCCCGGACGACGACCAGCTCGTCGTCGTGGGACGTCTCGGGATCGCGCGTGATCCGGCAGAACGGGCACACCGGCAGGTCGGGATCGGGCGCCGGCTCCTCGGCAGCGCTCTGGACGTAGGCCATCCGGTGGGGCGTCCAGAGGCGCTCCAGGCCGTCGGGGTCGGTCACTGCTCGGTCTGCTCCATGGCTCGCAGCAGCTCGTAGAGCGGCACGTCGGGGACCTCGATGTTGCGCGACGCCGCCATGCCGTTGATCTGGAGCCAGATCGACTGGGCGAGCATGTTCACCAGGTGGTCGGCGTCGGGCGTCACCTCCAGCCGTGACGACCAGCGCCGCACGGAGGAGAAGACCTGGCCGATCAGACCGAACACCCACGGGTCCAGACCGGCCCGGTCGTCGGCGCTCAGCTCGATGCCGAAGTACTGGACGACGGTGTTCATCAGCTGCTCGATCTGCTCCCCGATCTGCTCGATCGACTCGGCGAGCGGGTGGGCGCCGGGACCGGGCAGCTCCAGCTCGACGAACCAGAAGAGGGTCGGGTGCTCGGTCGCCCAGCGCACGAACTCGTCGACGATCCGCCGGATGATCACGATCGGCTCGCCGTCGTAGGCCAACGCGGGACCCAGCCGCCGCCCGAGGTCGCGGCAGATCTTCTGCTGGACGGCGAGGTCGAGGTCGACCCGGTCGTGGAAGTGCCGGTAGAGCACCGTGCGGGCGAGGCCCGCCTCCTCGGCGATCAGCTGGACCTGGACGTCGTCACCGGGCTCCGCGCGCTCGAGCACCCGGATCGCGGCGTCGATGATGACCCGCCGTCGGGCCTGGTTGTGGGCCAGCCAGCGCAGGCGGCGGCCGTCGCCGCCGTACTCGGGGTCGCTCCCCGCTTCGTCCGCCATCCGTCCCGCTTCTCTCTCGATCCGCCCGATCGGTCCCCGTGCAGGGTAGCCGTCCCGTCCGACGGTCGCCGGGGATCGGCGACGACCGTGGGCGGCGCCTCAATATCGGTGGAACCAGCGGCCGAGGTCGAGGGCGATGTCGGGGCAGGTGATGTTGTGGTCGCGGCTGTCGGCGACCCACTGGCCGAGCACGGCCCGTCCGCCCTGGATCGACCAGTCGTCGCCGCAGCGGCTGAACGCCTCCTCGCGCGACGTCTGACCGGCCGCCCGCCACTCCGGGACGCCGAGTCGGAAGCTCCCGACCACGCCCTCCCAGAGGTACGGCGTCGAGTAGACGCCGATCGTGTAGCCGGCCTCGGTGTAGGCGCGCGCGGCTCCCGCGACGACCGCGGCGTTGGCGACCGGGTCGCTGCTCCACTCGAAGAGCGGCACCGGCTCGACGTCGATCCACACGATCGGCGTCTGCAGCCCGGAGTCGACGAGCGAGTCGATGTTGAACCTGGCCTGCTGGTAGCCGACGTTGCGCAGGCGACCCACGAGCCGGCTGCCGTCGTACGGGCCGTCCCAGGCGTACTTCTCGAGGGTGGCGGCGTCGGGATAGCTGGCAACGGCGTACGCCGACGCCATCAGCTCGCGCTCCTGCACCCAGGCCACCTGGTCGGCCAGGCAGGGGTTGGGCGTGAAGCCCGGACCGTTGGTCAGCCCGATGACGACGAACTCGGCCTCCTGGACGGGCATCGGCAGGCCCAGCGACCGCTTCTCGGGGATGCCCATCCCCTTCGGGCACTGCGGCCAGCTGATGTCGGCGCCTAGCACCGGCTCGTCGCGCGGCGGGATGGTGCCGGACGCGTCGTTGGCGAGGTCCTCGGCCATCTCGGCGAGGCTGCTCGCCTCCACGCCCGGGCCGCCCTGGCCGGTGGGCTTGCGCTTCCTGGGCTTGTCGGTCTGGGTCTCCTCCGCCGTCGGCTCCGCGGTCGGCTCGTCGCCGTCCTGCTCGGCGCAGGCGCCCACGACGCTCAGCAGTACAGCGAGCGCGAGACCCGACGCCAGGCGACGCATCCCCGCCCCCGTCTCAGACCTGTTCGCGGGATGCGATGGCGGCAGCGACCCGTTCGATGGCCTCCGCGACCGGGACGCCGTTGTCCTGGCGTCCGTCCCGGTAGCGGAAGCTGACCGCGCCCTTGTCGACGTCGTCGGCACCGGCGATCAGCATGAACGGGACCTTCTGCAGCTGTGCGTTGCGGATCTTCTTCTGCATCCGGTCGTCCGAGTCGTCGACCTCGACCCGGATGCCGCGCTTGCGCATCTGCCGAGCCACGTCGTGGAGGTAGTCGGAGAAGGTGTCGGCCACCGGGATCGCCTGCACCTGGACCGGCGCGAGCCACGGCGGGAACGCGCCGGCGTAGTGCTCGACGAGGACCCCGAAGAACCGCTCGAGGGAGCCGAACTTCGCCGAGTGGATCATCACCGGCTGCTGCTTGGAGCCGTCGGGGGCGACGTACTCGAGGCCGAAGCCCTTCGGCTGGTTGAAGTCGTACTGGATGGTCGACATCTGCCAGGTCCGCCCGATCGCGTCGCGCGCCTGCACCGAGATCTTGGGGCCGTAGAACGCGGCGCCGCCCGGGTCGGCCACCAACTCCAGGCCGGAGGCCAGCGCGACGTCCTCCAGCACCTTGGTCGCGACCGTCCACTCCTCCTCGGTGCCGACGAACTTGTCGGGCTTGGAGTCGTCACGGGTGGACAGCTCGAGGTAGTAGTCGTCGAGGCCGAAGTCCTTCAGCAGCCCGAGCACGAAGTCGAGCAGGTGCTTGATCTCGTCGGGCGCCTGCTCCGGGGTGACGTAGGAGTGGGAGTCGTCCTGGGTCAACCCGCGCACCCGGGTGAGGCCGTGGACGACCCCGGACTTCTCGTAGCGGTAGACCGAGCCGAACTCGAAGAGCCGCAACGGCAGCTCGCGGTAGGACCGCCCGCGCGACCTGAAGATCAGGTTGTGCATCGGGCAGTTCATCGCCTTGAGGTAGTAGTTCGCGCCCTCGAACTCCATGGGCGGGAACATCGTGTCGGCGTAGTACGGCAGGTGCCCGGAGGTGTGGAACAGCCCCTCCTTGGTGATGTGGGGGGTGCCGACGTACTGGAAGCCCTCCTCGATGTGCCGCTGCCGGACGTAGTCCTCCATCTCGCGCTTGATCACTCCACCCTTGGGATGGAAGACCGCGAGGCCGGAGCCGATCTCGTCGGGGAAGCTGAACAGGTCGAGCTCGCGGCCGAGCTTGCGGTGGTCGCGCTTCTCTGCCTCCTCGAGCCGGTGGAGGTAGTCGTCGAGCGCCTCCTTGGTCTCCCAGGCGGTGCCGTAGACGCGCTGCAGCTGCTTGTTCTTCTCGTCGCCGCGCCAGTACGCCGCCGCCGACCGCATCAGCTTGAAGGCCGGGATCCGCTTCGTGGTGGGCAGGTGCGGGCCGCGGCAGAGGTCCTTCCAGGCGACCTCGCCGTTGCGGTCGATGTTGTCGTAGATGGTCAGCTCACCCGCGCCGACCTCCGCCCCCGCACCTTCGGCCGCGTCGGCCGCGCTGCCCTTCAGCCCGATCAGCTCGAGCTTGTAGGGCTCGTCGGCGAGCTCGACCCGCGCGTCGTCGTCGTTGGTCACCCGGCGGGAGAACCGCTGGTTGTCCTTGATGATCTTGCGCATCCGGGTCTCGAGCTTGGCCAGGTCGTCCGGGGTGAACGGGACCTCGACGTCGAAGTCGTAGTAGAACCCGTCCTTGATCGGCGGGCCGATGCCGAGCTTCGCGTCGGGGTAGAGGTCCTGGACCGCCTGCGCCAGCACGTGGGCGCAGGAGTGCCGCAGGATGTCGTGGCCGTCGCTGCTGTCGATCGCGACGCCCGCGACCTCGTCGCCGTCGGCCAGCTCGTAGGCGAGGTCCTTGAGCTCGCCCGCGACCCGGGCCGCCACGATGTCGGGCTGCTCCTTGAAGAGCTCCCACGCCTTGGTGCCCGCGCTCACGGAGAGCGTGGTCGTCTCCTGGCCCTCGCGCGCGTCGGCGGGGACGAGGACGACCTTGATGTCGGACACAGAGACCTCTTCGGAGTGTGGCTGGACGAACCGCCGCGGATGCGGGGCCGTGCATCCAGGGTATCGACCGGTCGCGTGTGTCCGCGCGGGAGTTAGCCCGTGGTCAGGCGCGGTCGAGGAAGACCTTGCCGATCCGGCCGATCGGCGAGCCGCAGGCCGCGCCCCAGGTGCGCACCACCGTGGCGTCGCACGCCCGCCAGCCGGCCTCGAACCCGCGGCTGACGCCGTTGACACGCAGTCCGAAGTCCTCGCCGGTGATCGGGATCCGGAAGAAGCCGTTGCTGTCGGTCGTGTCGCTGCCGACGACGGTGCTCAGGCTGGTGACCTCGCGGGTGTTGACCGTGATCCCGCCCAGCCGGTTGCCGTTGGCCGCGTTGACCACGACACCACTGATGAAGGACGGCAGCGCCATGACCCGGCCGAGTCGCCGACCGGGCGTGACCGGAGTGGCGTACGAAGGATCGAACTCCACCCAGCTCGGGCCGCTGGCGCGGTCCGAGACGTAGCCGCCCTGCACCCGGTTGTTGCGCACGACCTCGACCCAGTAGTCCCCCGCCCCGGTCGGGGCGAGGCTGAACTCGCCGTTGGTGTCGGTCACGTCGGTCACCACGACCGCGCCCGGCGTACCGCCGTCGTCGGCGTGCAGCCGCAGCGTGGTGCCGGCCGCCGGAGCTCCGGTCGTGGAGTCCACCAGTTGACCGACGACCGGGTCGAGGGCGAGACCGGCGCCGGCCGGCGCCGGCAGGACAGCAGGAGAGAGCGCCACGAGCGCGGCGATCAGGATGGTTGAGAGAGGGCGGCGCACGGGGATCACCTTGTCTTCGAGAGCCGAGATCGGAGCGCCATCGTAGGCGCCGGCGAGGGTCCGGGGCTGCAGCAGAAGGTCCCGAGAACGGCGGGTCTCACGGCCCACCATGACGCGCGACCCGGCACAGGTCAGCACTCCACCGCGCCGGGCAGGTGCGGATCGTCAGGTGCCCCTTGCCTTCAGGTCGGCGACTCGCCAGGTATCGCCACCGTCCTTGACCAGGACCAAGAGCGCCTTTGACGGCGTTGCGGTCGTTGCTCCGTCGCTGCGGAAGCGCTGGGTGAAGGAGACGAGCACTCGTGCCGACTTCTCATCGGCTTTCACCAGGACCGTTTCCACGTCCTCGACGTCGATGCTCGAGCTGGACCCGACGAAGGCCGAACGAATCGCGTCCGTGGTCCCGCGGAACTCCGCGGCGAACGACTCTGTCATCAGCCCCAGAGCTTCTGCGACTTGCTGGTCGTAGTTGCGGAAGTCACGGGTGAACATCGCCGTGCAAGCGGTTGCTGCGAACGCGCGGACCTCTTCGTCCGTCTCCGTCTCCGTGTCGCCAGGAGTCGATGTCGTGTCGGCCCCGGTGCTGAGAGTCTCTGGAGCTGCCTTGTCGGAAGGTGACCCGTCTTCCCGGGTGAGCAGGGTCCCGACTGCGGCCGCGAGGGCCACCACGACCACAACTGCGCCAGTGACGAGCCAGCGGACCTTCACCCGTGGCGACCTCGGGTGAGTGGGCGAAGAACCTCCCGTCGGCAGGCCGGGAGCGACCGGTCCGCCTGGGTTCTCCCGCGGAGTCGTGAGCGCAGCGGGCGGTGGTCCAGCAGAAGGCCGCCCGCCGTGCCGTGCGAGCACCACATCTTCGGGCACCGCTCCGGTCGCGAATGCAAGCGTTGCGAGTGCCCATCTGGCGCCTGTGGTCTCCTGGGTCCCGCGTTCCGATGCCAGACGCGAACCGTGGGCATCGATGGCCTGCACCGGGTCTGCGCCGAGCTCGATCTGGTTCATCAGCCGGCGGTACTCGCCGAGCCTGATCGCGTCCGCCAACAGGTTCCACTCCCCGCGGGTGCCGGCGGCCTCGGCGATGTAGTCGTCGCACGCGGCCCGAAAGGACTCGTGATTCTCGAACACGGACGGTCCCGCTCGAGAAACAAGCTCTGCCAGGTCGCGATGGATGCTCACGGTGGTCAGCCTCGCAGCCAGGAGCCGGCCGGAAGGCAACTTCTCGAAGTTCTCCGGGGACGCTCGGAGACGTGCACCCGGCCCCTGGAGAGCGTCGACGAACCCCCGTTCACGGCGGTGCGACCGTGCGATGATTCCCGAACGTCGCCGGCCGCCGCCGATCCCCGGCCGGACCACCACACCAGGAGCGTGCGATGTCAGACCCGAACCAGACCCCTCCCGGGTGGTACCCCGACAGCCAGGGCGGCGGCCAGCGTTGGTGGGACGGCAACCAGTGGACCGAGCACACGCAGCCCCCGGCGAGCGACGCCGCTGCTGCTCCTGCTCCGCCGGCGCCTCCCCCGGCGCCGGGCGCACCCGGCGGTGACCTCCCGACCCAGATCGCCCCGAACCGCGCGGCCAACTACCCCGGCGACGCCTCGGCGCAGCCGCCGCAGCCCCAAGCCGTCTACGGCGCACCCACCGGCCAGCCCGGGTATGGCCAACCGCAGTCGTTCGGCGGGCCCGGCGGCGGTAGCGGAGGCTCCGGTCGAGGCAAGGGCAAGCTGTTGGCGATCATCGGCGGTGCTGGCGCAGCCCTGGTCCTAGTGCTGGTTCTGCTCTTCGTGTTGTTCAACTTCGTGCTGGGCGGCGGGCCGGACGACGTGACCGAGGACTACCTGAATGCGCAGGCCGAGTTCGACTACGAGCGCTATTGCGAGCTCTTGTCGAAGGACCTGCAGAAGGACCTCCTCGGCTTCTACGACGCGGACGACTGCGGCGAGTTCGCCGACGATGCCGAGAAGGAGCGGGAAGACGGCAACGAGGAGTTCGAGGACGAGTACGACCAGTCGTTCGACGACTTCCTCGACGACGTCGACCACTCCGTCGAGATCAAGAGCGTCGACGAACAGGGCGAGGACGTCGCGATCGTCGAGTACGAGGAGACCTACGAGTACACCGGCGATGACGACGACATCCTCGAGGGAGAATTCGACGGCGACGAGAAGGACACCCAGGAGGGCACGATCAGGCTGGTGAAGGAGGACGGCGACTGGAAGGTCGACGACTCCTCCTACGACGAGGACGACGAGGACGACGGCGGCGGCGAGGAGTGAGGCCCACCCCAGACCCGGATCTGGATCCGGGCCGGCGCCACATGACAACGGCCCCCGATCCGCGTTTCCGCAGGCCAGGGGCCTCTCTGCTGGTGGGCGATACTGGGTTCGAACCAGTGACCTCTTCGGTGTGAACGAAGCGCGCTACCACTGCGCCAATCGCCCCAGGTGATGCGGTCGCCGACTTTAACGCATTGCTTCCTCGACGCCCGAATCGACTCCCTGCCGCTGGGCGAGGCGCGAGCGAAGCGAGCCCCCGGCCGCTGGTTGAGGTGCGAGCCAAGCGAGCCCCCGGCCGCTGGTTGAGGTGCGAGCCAAGCGAGCCCCCGGCCGCTGGTTGAGGTGCGAGCCAAGCGAGCCCCCGGCCGCTGGT
>NZ_JACEHF010000124.1 GCF_014180685.1 Nocardioides pelophilus
CCGTCGTACCTGAACTTTCGGCCCCTGAACCGGCGATTTCTGGGCCGGAAGTTCAGGTACGACGCGCCTCAGGCGCCAGCCGGCTCCAGGACGCGGCGCTCCGCGTCGGCCTGAGCGGCCTTGGCGGCGTGGAAGCGGCGGCCGGGCAGCGCCCAGAGGCCGGCGACCGCTGCGGCGAAGCAGAGTCCCGCGACCACGGTGCAGCCGACGGACAGGCCGGCCAGGAACGACTCCTGCACCGCGTCGAGCAGCACGGGGTCGGCGCCGGCCATCCCGAACGCGACCGGCACGGAGTCCGCGGCCGTGTCGGCCTGACCGGTCGCCTCCAAGGCGCTGTCGACGAGGCGGGCGCCGAACACCGAGGAGAAGACCGAGCCGATCACCGCGACGCCGAGGGTCGCGCCGAGCTCGCGGGTCGCGTCGTTGACGGCTGACCCGACGCCCGCCCGGGCCGGTGGGAGGACCAGCATGATCGACTCGGTCGCGGGGGTGGAGATCAGGCCCATGCCGAGTCCCATCAGCACCATCTGCGGGACGATCGCCGCCCAGTACGACGTGTCGACGTCGACACTGGCCGCGATCCACGCCATCGCCGTACCGAAGAAGAGCAGGCCGGTGACGACCACCGCGCGGGTGCCGACCCTCGGCGCGAGGATCCCGCCGGCGATCGACGCGACCGCGATCGAGATCGCGACGGGCAGGATCCGGGCGCCGGTCGAGAGCGGCCCGAAGTCGCGGACGACCTGGAAGTACTGGGTGATCAGGAAGATGAAGCCGGCGAGCGCGAAGAAGGTGACCGTCACGGCGCCGCTGGCGGCGCTGAAGCGCCGGTCGGCGAACAGCCGTACGTCGAGCATGGGGTGCTCGGCCGCGCGCTCGACCATGACGAACAGGCCGATCAGCGCCGCGGATCCGGCGAACCCGAGCAGGGTGAACCTGCTGTCCCAGCCGTGCTCGGGCGCCTCGATGACGGTGTAGACGAGCAGGCCGAGCATCGCCATCGAGACGACCAGGCCGCGCCGGTCGAGGGTGGGCACGGAGCGGTCCCGCGACTCGGGGACGAGGGCGAACGCGAGGCCGGCGGCCACCAGTGCGAGCGGGACGAGGGCGAGGAAGATGCTGCCCCAGTAGAAGTGCTCGAGCAGCAGCCCGCCCGTCACCGGGCCGGAGGCGACGCCCACGCCGACGACGGCTCCCCAGCCGCCGAGCGCGGCCGCGCGCTGGCGGCGGTCGGTGAACGTGTTGGAGATGATCGACAGCGGCGTCGGGAAGATCAGCGCGGCGAACGCGCCCATTCCGAACCGGGCCGCGATGAGGGCGCCGGAGCTGGTCACCAGTGCTCCGGCGACGCTGGTCGCCGCGAAGCCGAGGAGACCGATGATCAGCGCCGGCCGTCGGCCGTAGCGGTCGAAGAGGCTGCCGGCGGCCAGCACCAGCGCGGTGAACGCGAGGTTGTAGCCGTCGACGATCCACTGCAGGGCACGGGTGCCGGCGTCGAGCTCGGTCGCCATGCTCGGGAGGGCGACGTTCACGATCGTGATGTCGAGGTTGATCGCGAGCGCGGCGACGTAGACGGCGATCAGGATCCCAGCCTTGCGACCCATGTGGACTCCTCGTTCGAATGTGGGCACTGTCAACATCAAGAATCATGCGGGTCGATGTGGACATTGTCAACATCGAGTCTCGACCGGCTCGCCGACCCCGAGACGGCCGTTACGATGCGGCCCGTGAGCACCTACCACCACGGCCATCTGCGCGAGGCGCTCGTCGCTGCTGCCGTGGAGCTCGGTCGGGAGAAGGGTCCCGACGGGATCGTGATCCGCGAGGTGGCGCGCCGTACCGGCGTCTCGCACAACGCCGCCTACCGCCACTTCGCCGACCGCGACGAGCTGTTGCGCGAGGTCGCGACCTACGGCATGGACCAGCTGTCGGCGACGATGCTCAAGCGGGTACGGCGGGTGCGGGTCACGGACCCGGTCGAGCGGGCCCGGCGCCGGCTGCGCGAGGTGGGCAAGGCGTACGTCGAGTACGCGCTCGCCGAGCCCGGGCTGTTCGCCGTCGCCTTCTACCCGGTGACCCTCCCCGACCTCAGCGGTCCCTACCAGCTGCTGACCGACGCGCTCGACGAGTGCCTCGAGGCCGGGTTCATGTCAGCGGAGAAGCGCCCCGGGGCGGAGCTGCCCTGCTGGGCCGGCGTGCACGGCTTCTCGCTGCTCTACGGCAGCGGCCCGATGCGCGACGTACCGCGGCGTCAGCGCGACGCCGACCTCGCCCAGCTCCTCGACCGGATCGAGGACTCGCTGCGCGCCTGATCCGGTGCCTGTGGGGGTCAGTTGTGCCGCAGCCGCGGCCCGAGCCGGCAGCGGTTGGAGAAGAACCCGGCGTCGATGCGGGCGTCGTCGATCAGGTGGTAGCTGTCGGTCTCCTTGCCCATCGACGCACCGAACCGGATCCACGCCGGGCGGCCGATGCACACCCGCGGCACGCGCACCACGACCCGCTCGGTGCGGGGATACGCCCTGCCGCGCAGGCCCTCGCAGTCGAGGACCTCGGGTCCGCCGGCGTGGAAGAGCGAGGTGTACCGGGCGCCGTCCCGGCGGTCGTGGTGCAGCCACCACGTCGCCTCGGGGGTGCGGACGTACCAGCTGGCGACGTCGTTGGCGCGGGCGAGGCGGCGTACCTGCAGCCAGAGGGTCACGGTCGGACCGTTGTGGACGGCGCCGGCCTTCACGATGTCGTGGGCACGGTCGTCGCGGTCCAGCCGAGGCGTGCCGCCCGCGGGGATCCGGTACACGTCGCGGGCGGCATCGGTCGTGGTCTGGCGGTCGGCGTGGGCCGGGGGACCGGCGAGCAGGAGAGCAGCGGCGGTGAGCCCCGCGGTCAGGGCAGCGGTCAGGGCTGCGGGGAGGGCTGCGGTCAGGGCTGCGGGGAGGGCCCGTGGGCGCGGACGGGACATGGCAACCCCTCTCGACTGGCCTCTCGATCCAATGCGCCAATCTAGTACCGCCTCGCCCATGTAGAGTTGAGAACTTCCGGCTCTCCAGTGAGCCGCAATGAATATCGGTTGAGAACACACAGGGGCAGCGTCGGTGGCAGATCAGCTCGTCGATCGCGAAGTGGCGTCGGAGCAGGCGTTCGTCGACAGGGTTTACCAGCAGCTGGAGAAGGCCGGGGTGGCCGCACAGCAGCTGGCGAAGGAAGGTCATTCCCGCGGCAAGCTCGGGCACGAGGGCGGGCTCGTCGAGCGCGACGCCATGGTCTTCCAGGCCGCGAAGCGGATCGCGCAGCTCGACGCTGCCCACGAGGGCCTCGTCTTCGGCCGGCTCGACATGACCGACGACGTCGACCCCGAGCCGCGCTACGTCGGCCGGATCGGCCTGCGTGACGACGACCGCGACTCCCTGATCATCGACTGGCGCGCGCCGGCCGCCGCGGTGTTCTACCAGGCGACCGCCGCCGAGCCGCAGGACGTGATCCGGCGCCGGGTGCTGCGCTGCACCGGCCCGCGGGTCGTCGGGGTCGAGGACGAGCTGCTCGATGCCGAGGCGCTGTCGGTGGTCGAGGCCAACGGGCGCGAGCTGCCGATCGTCGGCGAGGGCGCCCTGATGGCGCAGCTCTCCCGGGCGCGGGACCGGTCGATGCACTCGATCGTCGCGACCATCCAGGCCGAGCAGGACAAGGCGATCCGCGCTCCCAGCAAGGGAGTCGTGTCGATCTCGGGAGGTCCCGGCACCGGCAAGACGGTCGTGGCGCTGCACCGGGCGGCGTACCTGCTCTACAACGAGCGCCGCCGCTACGAGTCCGGCGGCGTGCTCATCGTCGGCCCGTCCGGCGTCTTCATGCGCTACATCGAGCGGGTGCTGCCGTCGCTCGGCGAGACCGCCGTCGCGCTGCGGTCGCTCGGCGAGGTCGTCGACGGCTATCGCGCGACGCGACACGACGAGCCGGCCGTCGCCGACGTGAAGGGCTCGGAGCGGATGGCCGAGGTGATGCGGCGTACGGCGCGTCAGCAGGCGCCGGGCAGCCCCACCGAGTTCCGCGTCTTCTGGCGCGACGACCGGATCCTGCTCGACCGCGGCGCGCTCGGACGCGTGCGCCGCCACCTGATGTCGCAGGGTCGCCGCAACAAGCAGCTGCCCCGCGTCTCCGCGGCGCTGCTCGACGCGATGTGGCGGCAGGTGCGCGGCGAGCGCGGCCGCGAGGAGGGGCGCACGAAGTTCGACGACGAGATGCTCTCGCGCGACGACTTCCTCGACTTCGCCCTCGGCTGGTGGCCGCCGCTCGACGCCGCGACGGTGCTGTCCTGGCTGCGCGACCCGGAGTTCCTCGCGCGGGTGTCCGAGGGCGTGCTGTCGACCGAGGAGCAGCAGCTGCTGCTGAAGTCCTGGAGCGGCCGGACGGCCGCCCCCAACGGCACCGACCTCTCGATCGAGGACGTGCCGCTGCTCGACGAGCTGCGCTACGCCCTGGGCGACGTGCCGCAGAAGGCCGACGACGACCGGGACGACCCGATGGCGCTGATCGAAGGTGCCGTCGACATCCAGGAGCTGATGACCGCGTCGGACCGCGAGTACGCCCCGTCCGGCCGGCCGTGGGCGCCCCCGACGCACAGCATCGACGACGACGGCTTCGCCCACGTGCTCATCGACGAGGCTCAGGACCTCACGCCGATGCAGTGGCGGATGGTCGGCCGGCGCGGGCGGGCCGCGTCGTGGACGATCGTCGGCGACCTGGCGCAGTCGTCGTGGCCGGCGCCCGACGAGGCGGCCGCCGCGCGGGCGCGGGCGCTCGAGGGCAAGCAGACCCACGAGTTCCACCTGTCGACGAACTACCGCAACTCCGCGGAGATCTACGACTTCGCAGCGGCCTACGCCGAGCGGGTCGGCCTCCACGCCGACCTGCCGGACGCGGTGCGCCGTACCGGCGTCCCGCCGACCGAGGTGGTCGTCGACGGTGGCGACCTGGAGGCCGCGACCCGCGAGGCCGTGGTCGGCATCGCTGGTCAGGTGGCCGGCACGGTCGGCGTGGTCGTGCCCGCGGCGCGGCGCTCGGAGGTCAACGCGTGGCTGGCGTCGTGGCCCGAGCTGGCCGACGACGCCGCCGGCGCCCGGGCCGCGGTCGACTCCTCGGTGCCGCCGTCGGGTGACGACCGGGTCGTGGTGCTGACCGGTCTCGACACGAAGGGCCTCGAGTTCGACGGCATCGTCGTGGTCTGCCCGAGCGAGATCGAGGCCGAGTCGGCGACCGGCCGCGCGACGCTCTACGTCGTACTCACGCGGGCGACGCAGCAGCTGACGACGATCAGCTGACGCCCTCCTCGCGCAGCAGCACGAGGACGGCGAGCACCCGGCGGTTCACGTGGTCCGACGGATAGAGGTCGAGCTTGCGGAAGATGCTGGTGCAGACGGTCTCGACGGTCTTGCCGGCGAGGTAGAGCTGCGCCGCGATGGCGGCGTTGGAGAGCCCCTGGGCGATCAGGCGGAGCACCTCGAGCTCGCGTCGGGACAGCCGATCGAGCCGCTGCCCGGACAGCGGCTCGATCGGGTCCAGAGCGGTGAGCGTCATCGACTGACCGGACCGCCGCGGAGACGGCGGCTCTTGCGCGGCGCCGGCACCAGCGAGGCACCGGTCAGGGCGAGCACCTTGGCGCCGGCGGCGACCCCGTCGCCGGCTGCCGTGTCGGCCGCCTTGCGGAGGATCGCGAGGATCCCCGCGTGGGTGCGCTGCAGCTGGCGGTAGGTGTCCGCGAACACGTCCTCGCCGCTGCGGGCGTCGAGCTGCGCCTCGCACATCCGCTGCCAGCGGGACCGGAGCGCCTTGATCAGGCCCTCCGGGCTGCCGAAGTACGCCGCCCACTCCTCGCGCCAGGGCAGGGCGCCCGACATGTCGAGGGCGGCGGCCGCTTCGACCTCGCGGATGATGTTGGTCCGGGTGTGAGTCTCTTGCCAGGTCATGTCCGTGTTCCTTCCGGGGTTCGCGGTGGGGAGTCACCGCTGGTTCACGGAAGGAGGAGGAGGCGAGGGATCGCCCTGATACAGAAAAGTTGGACGTATCACAGGGCTGTCCCGATGCTCCTCCATGCGGGACGATTCACCTGATGGACACGACGGATCCGCTCGCGACTCTCGTCCTCGCGGCGCGGGAGGGGAACCAAGATGCCTGGGATGCGATCGTCGACCGGTTCCTCCCGCTGGTGGGAGCGATCATCCGGCGGCACCGCTTGTCGGAGGCCGACGGCGACGACGTCAGCCAGACCGTCTGGCTCCGCCTCGTCGAGCACCTCGACGCCCTGCGCGAGCCGGCTGCGCTGCCCGGCTGGATCCGCACGATCGTCCGCAACGAGTGCCTCCGGGTCATCAACGCCCGCGGTCGGATGCAGCCGGTGGACCCGCAGGAGCACGGCGTGCTCGAGGTCGCGGGCGACGACGTCATCGACGACGACCTGCTCGCTGCCGAGCGCCGCCAGCTGCTGCGCGAGGCGCTTGCCGAGTTGCCGGCCGCCCGCCGCGACCTGCTGCTGCTCCTGCTCGCCGACCCTCCCCTCGCCTACGAGGAGATCAGTGCCCGGCTCGGCATCCCGATCGGCAGCATCGGACCGACCCGCGCCCGCGCGCTCGACCAGCTGCGGAGGACCCGCGCCCTGCGCGGCCTCGGCACCGACCCGGTGGGAGGTGAGCTGAGATGACCGAGCGCGACGACAGCCAGCACGACAGCCAGCACGACGACGAGCTGATGGCCGAGCTCGCGGCCGCGGTCGCCGAGGAGGCCGCGGTCTCCGACCGTCGCCGCGCCGCCGCCCGGGCCGCCTTCACCTGGCGCACCGTCGACGCCGAGCTCGCCGAGCTGCTCCACGACTCCGCGCTCGACGCCGGCGCCGCCGTACGCTCCGGCGGCGGTGCGGCTGAGAGCCCTCGCATGCTCTCCTTCCGCCGTGCCGCCGTGACCGTCGAGGTCGAGGTGGACGGTACGACGGTGCTCGGCGAGGTCGTCGACGAGCACGACGGCGACGCCGCCCCCGCGACCGTCACCCTCCAGCGCCCCGACGCCGACGACCGGGTGGCCGAGGCCGACGCCTCCGGCTTCTTCCGGTTCGAGGACGTCGGGCCCGGCTCGGTGCGGTTCGTCGTCGCCCGCGCCGGCTGGTCGCTGACCACGCCCTGGGCGACCATCTGACGCTCAGCGGGCCGGACACCGCGGACAGCGGAGCAGGGTGCCGCGCCAGCCGTTGCGGCGGAGGATCTGCCCGATCCAGCCGGCGGTCGCGCACTGCTCGCGGAAGACCAGGCCGTAGGTGACGCGGGCAGTCACCGCGTCAGCGACGGCGAGCTCGGCCAGGTCGCGCCTGGCGTCGGCATCCCAGGCGCCGGGGTGGTCGTGGACCACCCGGCCGTCGGGCTCGACGACGACGCCGTACTCCTCGTAGCGCACGTCCTGGTCCGTCCGCCCGCCGGTCGCGGTGCTGTGGCGCTGCCGCCTGCCCGGCGGAAGGCCGTGGGCCCGCTCCACCCGGTGCAGGTAGCCGCGCTCGAGGACCGAGCAGGCGCCCGTACGGCGGTCCGCGAGCAGCTCGGCGACCAGCCGTCGGTGGGGCACGCGGGCTCGCTGGGCCAGCGTCCGCTCGATCCGCTCCGGTGTGGTCGCGCGGAAGCAGGCCCGAGTCAGGACGTCGAACGCGCCCGCGACGTCATCCTCCCTGAGCCTCGCCGACATCACGTCGATGACCGCGTGGTCGACCTTCACCCGCGGTGGCGCCGCGGGCCAGTCGACCCGGCGCTGCAGGTCGGCCGTCTGGTGGATCGCCACGCCGGGCGGGGCCTGGAGCTTGCGGTGCAGCCCCGATGGCGACGTGGATCTTGCGGGTGCTGGCGCCGGGGATCGCGGACTCATGGCTCAGCGCGGCCGGCCACAGGGCGAGCACCGCGACCCACTCGCGCTGGCTCCAGGTCAGTGGCCCGGTGTGGTCGACGTACACGCCGCGACGGACGAACGTCAGGTCCCGTCGCCGCACGATCCGCTCGATGTCGTTGTCCCGCAGTCCCACCTCCAGGAGCTGACGGCGCTCGCTCACACCTGCTGTCCGCCGGCCTGTGGATGGCCGCGGGGCGACGAGATGGTTAGGGGGCGCTGCGCTGGCGTTATCCGCCGGCGCAGCACCCCCTAGGTGGATCGGTCAGAGGGGGCCAAGGTGCTTGCCGCCGCCGGCCTTCGCGTCCTTGCACGTCGGGGCGGCCTTCTCGACCTGGTCGAGCGCCTTCTTCGGATCGTCGAAGTTGCCGGTCGCGCTCATCTGAGCGGCGATGGCGCCGGTGACGATGGGGGTGGCGAACGAGGTGCCGCTCCACTGCGCCAGGTGCTTGAAGTTGCGCACCTGCCCCTTGTTCGGCGGCTCGTAGCAGGTGTAGGTGCCCCCCGGGAACGCGTTGACCAGGTTGCTGCCGCGAGCCCAGACGTCGACCCAGGGGCCGTAGTTGGAGTAGTCAGCGACGAAGCCCTCCTCGTCGAGCGCACCGACACTGACCACCCACGGGAACGCGGCCGGGTAGAACGGCTGGTCCGAGCTGTCGTTGCCGGCTGCGGCGACGACGAGCCCCTTGGTGCCGTCGGTGAGTCCCAGGTTCTCTGCGAGGATCTCGAAGCCGAGGAGACCGAGGTTCGCGCGAGTGTGGGTTCCGGCGGAGATGCTGATCAGGTGCGGATCCGACCGGTCGGTCAGGGCCTCACGCAGCTCCTCGCAGAGCCTCGACTCGAAGACCGCGCCGCCGTTCGGCAGGGCACCCTCCACCTCGATCGTGGTCCGCGGAGCCAGGCACCGGATGATGCCGGCGACGAACGTCCCGTGACCTGCGTACTCGTGGATCGCCGACGAGCTCACGTTCTCGACGTCGTCCTGATCGGCCGGGGTGACGCCGGCGAGCCAGTCGGTGTCGGGGCTCTTCGTTGCCTGCACCCAGAGACCGGTGTCGACGACCGACACCCGTACGCCGTCGCCCGCGCTCGCATCGCCCGCAATGGCCGGCACCGGCTCGGTGTGGCCCGGCTCCTCGGGCTCAGTGGCGGGACACATCTTTCCGTAGATCGTCACGTACAGAACGTGGTCGGGCTGCGCAACCACTCCGTCGAGGCCCTGCGCGCGCCGATCCTCGTCCAGATCCTCCAGCGTCTTGAGAACGGCATCGGCTTCGTCGTTGCGAGCGGGCATCTCGACCATGACCAGTCCGTCGGGCAGCCGGACGTCGTCCCTGCGGACCGGCCCGCGGTCATCAAACAGGTCGTCCCGGCGCCCGAAGAAGTCGATGAACTCCTGGAAGTACTGGCGCTGATCGGTGTTGTCGCGAACGAGCGCTACTCCTGGCTGGAACAGGTAGGCCGCGTCCGCGTCCTTCTCGGCTCGGCGCGGACCGTCGTGACCCGCAACCGCCACGTCGTCACCCCTCTTGCGGAAGCCACGGCGGATGACTCCGACCTGCACGCTCAGCAGCTCCGCCGCGAGCTCGTCCGGGTCCGGGCGGACGATCGGCGGCTTGATCGGTGGCCACGGGAAGCGCCGCCGAATCTGCGCGAGGATGTCACGAAGGGAGAAGCTCGGTCTTGATGACTCACTCATTGGGCACCTCGGAGAGCGGGAAGGCGGATGTTCGGGGCCGAGTCGCGGAGCGGCGCTAACGTAGTCCTGCCCGGAGACGCCCGTAAACAGGGATATCCCTGAAAACCTCGAGGCGGCAGATGCAGGACCTGTTGGAGCTGGCGCTCGAAGATCCCGGAGAGGGACATCGTCAAGCACTGACCATCCTCGCCGAGCCGCACGATGCGTTGGCCGCTTCATTCGCTCACCAGTGCCTCGGTGTGGTCCTACGGGATCGGGGTCAGACCACAGCGGCCTTGGCGCACCTTCGCGACGCCGCGCGGTTTGCTCGAATCAGCGGGGATCGGGATCGGGAGCGTGACGTGCGGGCCACGCTGGGCGCCACGCTTGTCTTTGCCGGTCGAACGCGTGACGGCCTTGCCGAGCTGGACCGCGCGCTGACCGGTGCCACCGGTCAGATCGGTGCCCGCGTCCTCATGCGAAAGGCCGCGACGCTGGCCGTGATCGGCCGGCACGACGAGGCCATACCGCTGCTACGAGCCGCGTTGGCGTCGATGCAGGGTCACGCCGACGCGATCTGGGAGGGCCGGGCGCGAGTTTGGCTTGCTCATCTACTCATGGCGACGGGGTTGGTCGACGCGGCGGAGGGCGAGGCAGTAGCGGCTGAACGGTTGTTCGCCAGGTCCGGGGCTGTTCTCGAACGCCTGACGGCAGTCGAGAGCAGAGCGGAGATCGCTGCCGCTCGTGGCGATCTGGCAACGAGCCTCGGGTTGTGGGCGGACGCCGACGCGGGGTATCGCCAGCTTCGAGTGCAGCCGCGGTTCGCGCACATCCAGTCACGCGCGGCGACGCTGCTCAGTGCGGGGCTCGGCACCGACGCCGTCGAACTGCTCGAGGAAGCGCGCGCGGAGGCGCTCGCTCCGCACGAACTTCCCGAGCTCCATCTGCGACGTGCTGACGCCTTGTTGGCTGTCGGCCTCGCCGAACGGTCGCGCGAGGAGTCGGCACGGGCACGTTCAGCCTTCCGCAAGCAGGGCCGCTCATGGTTCGAGCTGCGTGCCCGGTTCGCGGAGGTGAGAGCGCACGATCAGGTCCGCGGCCGCGGCGGTGCCAGCGAGACGCGCGAAGTCGCCACAGCGCTGCATGCTGAGTCGGCCCGAGAAGCGCCACTGGCGCTCACGCTTGCCGGACAGAAGGAACGCGGCGCCGAGCGCTGGGCGCTGTGGCAACAGGCAATCACGTACCGCGTGCACCCCAACGGTCTCGTGCGGGCGAGCGCCTACCTGGCTGGTGCCTTCGCGCACCAGGAGGCCGACGACCGCGGCGGGGTCCTCCGCGCCTGCTCCGCCGGCCTCGACGCGATCGACGAGCACCGCCGCCTGATGGGCAGCTCCGAGCTCCGGGCGCTGGCGACGACGCACGGCCGCGAGCTGACCGAGATCGCGTTGCGCCACGCAGCCCACGACCCGCGCACCCTCCTGAGGTGGAGCGAACGAACGAGGGCGACCGCCCTCGCCCAGCCGCCCGCGACCTCCGACGCGGCGACCATCCCCGCCTCCCTCGCCGCGCTCCGCGACAACGGGCGAAGGCTGGCCGAGGCGAGACAGGCCGGCGAGCCGACGGAGGAGCTCGAGAGGGAGCGGCTCCGGCTGGAGCGGGCGGTCCGCACCGAGCACCACACGCAGTCGGCAGAAGGGGACGCCTATCGCCCCGCGCCGGTCGAGGAGATCGTGGCCGGGGTCGGCGACGGCTGCCTGGTCGAGCTGGTCGACGTCGACGGGACCCTGCACGTGCTGGTGGTCCACAACGGCCGGGTACGGCGGAAGGTCGCGGGCACGACCAAGGAGGTCGCCGACCTGCTCGGACCGGCGGCGATGCTGCTGCGCCGCGCGTCCCGCGGCCGACCGGCCAGCACCGCCGACATCGGCCGCCGCCTCCAGGACGCGATCCTGGGCGACGCCGCCGCGCTGATCCCCGACGGCCCGGTCACGCTCGCGCCGACCGCGCGCCTCCACGGCTTGGCCTGGTCGTTGCTCCCGACCTTGCACGACCGACCGTTCGGCATCGTCCCCTCCGCCGGTCAGTGGCTGCGGGCCGGCGCCGCGGTCCGCCCCGACCCGCGCCGCACCACGCTCGTCGCGGGCCCGGACCTCGAGTCCGGCGGAGCCGAGGTGCCGGTTCTCGCGCGGCAGCACCCGGACGCCGTACTCCTCGACGGTCCGGACGCCACCCTCGCCAACGTCCTGGACGCCCTCGACGGCGCCGACCTCGCGCACCTCGCGACCCACGGCCGGTTCCGGGCGGACAGCCCGCTGTTCTCCGCGCTCGACCTGGCCGACGGGCCGCTGACGGTCCACGACCTCGAGCGGCTGCGGCGCGCGCCGTACCGCGTCGTCCTCTCCGCCTGCGAGTCCGGCGTGCTCGCTCCGGTCGGCGCGCAGGAGCTGCTCGGCCTGGCCGCGGCGCTCTTCTCGATCGGCACCGCCGGCCTGGTCAGCAGCGTCGCCGAGGTCAACGACGCGGCGACGGCCGACCTGATGATCGGTCTCCACGACGGGCTCGCCCGCGGGGACGACCCGGCGACCGCGCTGCTCCACGTCCGCCGCGCGGCCGCGCAGGACCCGGTGG
>NZ_JACEHF010000125.1 GCF_014180685.1 Nocardioides pelophilus
GTCGCGTCCGCCCGCCGTCGTCGCGGATCACGATCACCCGCACCGCCGAGCGACGGCGGGGTCCGGCCACCTCCACCCGGAGCCGCCACCGGTCGCCACGGAGGTCGCGGGTCGGGGCGAACGCGACGTGCCGCGCCGCCAGGTGGTCGACCCGCAGCCGCCGGACCGCGGTGCGCCGGGACCCGTCCAGGGCGGCTGCGCGCCCGACCCGGGCCGACGGCCAGGCTCGGCCCTCGGCGTAGGCGTCGGCGGGGGAGAGGTTGGCGACGGCGTACGACGTGAGCGTGCGCGGCAGGCCCGCGTGCCGGCCGAGCACTGCCTCCAGCGCGTCGATCGACGACAGGTCCGGCGCGTCGCCGCGCGTGTCCGCGCGGTTCCAGACGGCACGGACCACGCCGTCGCCGTACCGGTCGCTGAGGTACTCCCACCAGGCCCAGCTGCCGTAGTGGGCGTAGCGGTCGTTGGAGAAGTCGTCGAGCGGGACGTGCGGCCGGCGGACGGTGCCGTACGCGAGGTAGCGGCGGTTGTCGTCGACGCGGTCGGCGAACGTCTCCTCGATCCAGGTGGCCGTCGACTCCAGCAGCCACGGGTCCTCGCGGAAGTCGTAGCCGAACTGGATGGCGTGGAAGAACTCGTGCGCCGCCGTCACCCGCAGGCTGTCGACGGGGCGGCCGCCGAACTGGCGTCGGTCGAAGTCGTCGTCGAGCACGCAGTAGCTCGACGCGGCGAACCGCTCACCGCGCACCCGCTGCTCCGGCGTGCAGTAGCCGAACAGGCCGCGGTCGCCGAGGTCGGAGAGATAGACGTCGAACCGGTCGTCGCCGCCGCGCCGGCCGTCGCCCGGAGGCGGACGGAAGCCGAGCCCGCCGACCTCGTGGTCCCACACGTTGCCCAGCACGCGGAGGGTGCGCCGCACCCAGCGCGACGACGGCGGCGCGTCGTCACCGCGGACGGCGTAGTGGACGCACAGCCGCCGCCCGCAGTGCTTGCGGGAGGGGCCGCGATAGCCGTCGCCACCCTGGTCCTGGCGGCCGTCGGTCGGCCGCGCCAGCAGCACCGAGGCCATGAACGACTCGAGCGGGTCGAGGGTCGGGCGGGCGAGGAAGAGATCGCGCATCGCCAGCGTGGAGTACGGCGTGTTCGCGGCGTGCCGCTCGCGTGGTTCCTTGGCCGGGCCGGTGGGGTCGGCACCTGCCGGCCCGGCGAACGCGGCCCCTGCCGTGGTCAGGGCACCTGCAAGAAGGCAGGCGACGACCAGGCGTGCGGGGAAGAACACGTGGACCAGCGTGGCCGACGAGCGCTCCGGATCATGGGATGACGCGCCGGTTGGGAGAGGATGGCGCGATGACCTCACCGATCGTGCCGACCAGTCTCGACGGCGGGGTGGCGGACGCCGAACGACGCAGCGCGCTGCGGCGCATGCGCACCGTGGCGGTCTCGCTGCTGCTCTTCGCGGCTGCCGTCTACGTGGTGACCCTCGACCGGGACGGGTTCTGGGGGTTCGTCAACGCGGGCGCCGAGGCGTCGATGGTCGGCGCGATCGCCGACTGGTTCGCGGTGACCGCGCTGTTCAAGCACCCGCTCGGGCTGCCGATCCCGCACACCGCGTTGATCCCGAAGCGCAAGGACGACCTCGGCAAGGGGCTGGAGGAGTTCGTCGGCGAGAACTTCCTCCAGGAGGCGATCATCCGCGAGCGGATCCTCGCGGTCGGGATCTCCAGCCGGGTCGCGACCTGGCTGGCGGTGCCGGCCAACGCGACCCGCGTGGTCGAGGAGGCCGCCGACCTGGCGGCGATCGCGCTCGCCAAGGTGCGGCCCGACCACATCGAGTCGCTCGTCAACGACGCCCTGGTGCCGCGCTTCCGGGAGGAGCGGGTCGCGCCGCTGCTCGGCGGGCTGCTCGACGAGGCGCTCGCCGACGACCTCCACCACGGCCTGGTCGACCTGGCGCTCAACGAGCTCCACGACTGGCTGATCGCCAACCCGGAGACCGTGCACGAGGTGATCGGCGAGCGCGCACCGTGGTGGGCGCCCGAGAGCGTCAACAACTACGTCATCAACCGGCTGCACCTCGAGATGGTGCGGTGGCTCGCCGAGATCCGCAGCCAGCCGGACCACCGTGCCCGCCGCGCGCTCGACTCGATGCTCCAGCAGCTCGCCACCGACCTGCAGACCAACCCGGCCACCCAGGAGCGCGCCGAGCGGCTCAAGGACCGGGTGGTCGACCACCCGGCGGTGATCCGCACCGCGATCACGATGTGGGCCGCGCTGCGCGAGGCCCTGGTCAAGTCGCTCGACGACCCGACCGGTGCCGTGCACCAGCGGATGCTGACCGAGGTCGGAGCGTTCGCCGACCGGCTGGTCAGGGACGCTGACCTCCGCGACCGGCTCGACCACGCCGCGGCCGACCTCGCCGTGTTCACCGTGGAGCGCTACGGCAGCGAGGTCACCGCCGTCATCACCCACACGATCGAGCGGTGGGACGGCAAGGAGGCGGCGCAGCGGATCGAGCTGCACGTCGGCCGAGACCTGCAGTTCATCCGGATCAACGGCACCATCGTCGGCGGCCTGGTCGGCGTGGTCATCCACGCCGCATCGGTGGTGAGTCACTGATGGGGCCGATGGACGTGGGGATCCGCGAGGACGTCATCCGGCTCGGGCAGTTCCTCAAGCTGGCCAACCTGGTCGAGCACGGCGCCGCGGCGCGCGAGGTGTGCGCGGCCGGGCAGGTGCAGGTCAACGGCGAGGTCGAGCGACGCCGGGGCCGCCAGCTGCGGGAGGGCGACGTGGTGGAGCTGGGAGGGCAGGCCGCCCGGGTCGTCCGGGGGGACGTCGCGGACGACCTGCCCTGGTAGCGCGAGGAGTCAGCTGACGCCGAGCAGGTCGACGACGAAGATCAGGGTCTCGCCGGGCTTGATCGCGCCACCGGCCCCGCGGTCGCCGTACCCGAGGTGCGGCGGGATGACCAGCTGACGCCGGCCGCCCACCTTCATGCCCTGCACGCCGGTGTCCCAGCCCTGGATGACCTGGCCGACACCCAGCCGGAACTGCAGCGGGGCGCCGCGGTTGTACGACGCGTCGAACTCCTCGCCGCTCGAGTGGGCCACGCCCACGTAGTGCACCGACACGGTGCTGCCGGCGGTCGCCTCGGCGCCGTCGCCGACGGTCACGTCCGTGACCACCAGGTCGGCGGGGGGCTCGGGGTCGAAGAACTCGATCTCAGGCTTGTCCATGCCCCCACCCTAAGGCCGCCTCAAACCCCGTCGGCCGCCAGGCAACCGCACCCGTTGGTCGAGGAGGTCGCTCTGGCGACCGTCACGAGACCTCAGGTCTGGTGGACGTAGTTGTCGAGCTGGTCGCGCTCGAACTGCAGCTGGTCGATCTTGCGCTTGACCAGGTCGCCGATGCTCACGATGCCGACCAGGCGGTCGCCGTCGCAGACCGGGATGTGCCGGAACCGGCCCTCGGTCATCCACATCATCACGTCGTCGAGCTCGTCCTGCGGCGAGCAGGTCTTCACGACCTGGGTCATGATCGCGCCTGCGGTGTTCTGGAGGACGGTGCCGTCGGTGTGGAGGCGGCGGACCACGTCGCGCTCACTCACGATCCCGTCGAGCGAGCTGCCGTCGGAGCTGACGATGAGGGCACCGATGTTGTGCTCGGCGAGCGTGGCGATGAGCTCGCACACCGCTGCTTCCGGGGCGATCGTGACCACGTCCTGGAGCTGCTTGGTCTTCAAGACCTCACTGATGCGCATGTGATCCAGGCTACTCTCGGCGAGGGCTCCGGGACCAGATGTCCGAGACCGATCCCGGTCCGTTCGCCGGCCAGTCGGGGTCGTCCCCGCCGTCGGGCACCGACCCGAGGAACGACAGGGCCGCGTCGTGCAGGTGGCCGTTGGACGCCAGCGCGTTGCCGCCCCACGGGCCGTCGACGCCGTCCAGCGAGGTGAACCGGCCACCGGCCTCGCGGACGATGATGTCGAGCGCCGCCATGTCGTAGACCTCGAGCTCGGGCTCGGCCGCCACGTCGACGGCTCCCTCCGCGAGCAGCATGTAGGACCAGAAGTCGCCGTACGCCCGGGTGCGCCAGACGCGGCGCATCATCGCCAGCAGGTCCTCGCCGAGCCCGCGGTCCTCCCAGCCGTCGAGCGAGGAGTAGGAGAACGACGCGTCCTCGAGGCGGCGTACGTCGGACACCTGGCACTGGGTCGCCTTCATCAGGGACTTGCCCGTCCACGCACCTTGGCCGGCGGACGCCCACCACCGACGCTGGAGCAGGGGCGCCGACACCACGCCGAGCACCACCTCCTCGTCGACGGCGAGGGCGATCAGGGTCGCCCACACCGGCACCCCCCGGACGTAGTTCTTGGTGCCGTCGATGGGATCGACGATCCAGCGCCGCTGGGAGTGGCCGGAGGTGCCGTGCTCCTCGCCGGTGACCGCGTCGCGGCTGCGGACCTTGCCGAGAGTACGGCGGATCGACTCCTCGACGGCCTGGTCGGCGTCGGTGACGGGGGTCAGGTCGGGCTTGCTCATCACGTGCAGGTCGAGCGCGCGGAACCGGGCCTGGGTGAGCGAGTCCGCGTCGTCGGCCAGCAGGTGCGCCAGGCGAAGATCGTCGGTGTAGTCGGTGCCCACGAGGCTCACCCTAGCCAGCACCGCGCGCGGGACGACGGCGGAGGGATGAACCATCGTCGCCTCCCGTTCGTAGAGGAGGATGTGATGCATCCTTTCGTCATGGAGATCAACGGACTCCCGCTGCACGTGCTCGTCGTGCACGCAGCCGTGGTCCTGACGCCGATCGCCGCCCTCGCCGCGGTCGCCTACGCGGTGGTCCCGAGGTGGCGCGACTGGCTCCGCTGGCCCGTGGTGGTCGCGGTGGTGGTTGCGGTGGGGGCGGTCTGGATCGCCTTCCTGTCGGGCGGGGACTTCCGCGACGACACCCGCTTCGCGACCGCGTCGGGCGAGTACGCCGACAAGCTGGACAAGCACGAGGACCTCGGCGGGATCCTGCGCTGGGTGGCCAGCGGCTTCGCCGTGGCCGCGCTCACCGCGACCGCCCTCCACCACCGGACGGGAGCGGTCAGGGTGCTGCTGGCCGTGGCGGTAGCCGTCCTGGGGCTGGCGACCGTCGTCCTCACGATCATGACCGGTGACGCCGGCGCCCAGGCGGTCTGGGGCACCTGACGTGGGACGTCAGTAGTCGGTGACCGAGCGGGCGGCGAGCAGCCGCCGGAACGACGAGACCCGGTCGGGGTCGGCGTCGCCGTTGGCGACGGCCTCGTCGAGGCCGCACTCCGGCTCGTCGTCGCCGTGGGTGCAGCCACGAGGGCAGCCCTCGGTCATCTCGTCGAGGTCCGGGAACGCCTCGATCAGGTCCTCGGGCTGGACATGGGCGAGGCCGAAGGACCGGATGCCGGGGGTGTCGACGATCCACCCGTCGCCGCCGGGCAGCTCGAGCAGGATCGCCGAGGTCGAGGTGTGCCGACCGCGGCCGGTGACGGCGTTGACGTGGCCGATCTCGCGTCGGGCGTCGGGCACCAGCGCGTTGACCAGCGTCGACTTGCCGACGCCGCTGTGCCCGATCAGCACGCTGGTGTGGCCGACCAGCGCCGCGTGCAGGTCCTCGAGACCGACGATCCGCCGGTCGGCGGCGCGGTGGGTGACGACCCACGGCACGCCGAGCGACCGGTAGGTCGACAGCAGTGTCTCGGGGTCCTCGAGGTCGCTCTTGGTCAGGCAGAGCAGCGGCGCCAGGCCGGCGTCGAACGCCGCGACCAGCGCGCGGTCGATGAGCCGCGGCCGAGGCTCCGGGTCGGCGAGCGCGGTGACCACGACCAGCTGGGTCGCGTTGGAGACGATCACCCGTTCGACGGCGTCGTCGTCGTCGGCCGTACGGCGCAGCACGGTGGTCCGGGGCTCGACCTCGACGATCCGCGCGAGACTGCCGTCGGCGCCGGAGACGTCACCGACGACGCGGACCCGGTCGCCGACCACGACCCCCTTGCGGCCGAGCGGTCGCGCCTTCATCGCCATCACCCGGCGCCCGTCGAGGAGCAGCGTGAAGCGGCCGCGGTCGACGGTGACGACCGTGGCGTCGACCGCGTCGTCGTAGGACGGTCGGTCCTTGGTGCGGGGACGGGTACGACGCCGGGGCCGCTCGTAGTGCTCGACGTCGTGCTCGCCGTACCGTCCGCTCATCCCGGGTCCCCGAGCCTCAGAGGAGTGCGGCCCAGAAGCCGGGGAAGTCGGGGAAGGTCTTGCTGGTGGTGGCGACGTCCTCGACCAGCACGCCCGGCACCGCCGCGCCGACGATGACGCCCGCGTGGGCCATCCGGTGGTCGGCGTAGGTGTGGAACACGCCGGCCTTGAGCGGAGCCGGCGCGAGCGAGAGCCCGTCGGGGTGCTCGGTGACGTCGGCCCCGAGCGCGCCGAGCTCGGCGGCCAGCGCGGCGAGCCGGTCGGTCTCGTGACCGCGGATGTGCGCGATGCCGCGCAGGTGCGACGGCGTGGACGCGAGGGCGCACAGCGCGGCGACCGCGGGCGCGAGCTCGCCGACGTCGTGCAGATCGGCGTCGATGCCCTGCAGCGCCCGGTGTCCGCCGGTGGGCCCGGTGACCCGCAGCCCCTCGGCGACCCGGGCGACCGTGCAGCCCATCCGCGCGAGCAGCTCGCGCAGGGCGTCGCCTGCCTGGGTCGTGGCCTCGGGCCAGTCGCGCACCGTGACCGAGCCGCCCGACACGGCGGCGAGGGCCAGGAACGGGGCGGCGTTGGAGAGGTCGGGCTCGATCGTCTCGTCGCGCGCGGCGACCGGACCCGGCGCCACCGCCCAGCGGTTGGCGTCGGCGTCGTCGACGGCGACCCCGCGGTCGCGCAGCATCGCGATCGTCATCTCGATGTGGGGGAGCGACGGGATCGGCTTGCCGTCGTGGCGGACGTCGACGCCGTGCTCGTAGCGCGCGCCCGTCAGCAGCAGGGCCGACACGAACTGGGACGAGGAGGACGCGTCGATCACGACCGTTCCTCCCGGCACGCTGCCCTCGCCGATCACCGTGAACGGCAGCGAGCCGCGCCCGCCGTCGTCGATCACCACGCCGAGCGCGGCCAGTGCGACGAGCACCTCTCCGACCGGCCGGTTGCGCATGTGCGGGTCGCCGTCGAACGCGACCGTGCCCCGCACCAGTCCGGCGACCGGGGGCACGAACCGCATCACGGTCCCCGCCAGCCCGCAGTCGACCTCGGCCGCGATCGGCTCTGCTCCCGCTGCGAGCGGCGTGACGGCCCAGTCGTCACCGCTGGTGTCGATCCGCGCGCCGAGCGCGGTCAGCGCCTGCGCCATCAGCAGCGTGTCGCGGGAGCGGAGCGCTCGTCGTACGACGGACGGCCCGTCGGAGAGCGCAGCCAGGACCAGCGCCCGGTTGGTCAGCGACTTGCTGCCGGGCAGCGAGACCACGGCATCGACGGGCGCCGTCGCCACCGGGGCAGGCCAGAGATCGGTGCGGGTGGCGGTCATGACCCGCCGCAGTCTAGTGCGGTGCGCTCAGGTGAGCTCGGCCTTGACCAGCTTGGCCTCGCGCTTCGCGGAGTGCGCGAGGTGACGGGCTTCGCGACGGGCGTCCTTGGCCGCCCGGCGGGCGCGCCACGCGAGACCGGGCTTGCCCTCGGTGTCGCCGGCGGCGATCAGGAGGCCGCCGGTCAGCGAGACGTTCTTGAAGAAGTGGGTGGCCAGCTCGCGGCGCCGGGCCGGGTCGCCCGCCTCCCAGAACCGGTAGCGCGCCGCGGTCGACGGCACCAGCGTCGCGGCCAGCACGCCGGAGGCGATGCGGGGGGCGCGTCCGGTGACGAGTGCGCCCGCGGCCAGGATCTGCACCGCGCCGTTGATGCGCACCCAGGTCACCGCCTCCGTGGGCACCGGCAGGCCCGGTGCGGCGCGCTCGACGAGGGGCACGAACCGGTCGGTGACCGGCTTCGCCTCCACCGCGATGGCGTTGGCGTTGCGCAGGGAGTCGATTCCGCTGGCGACGAAGAACGCACCTAGTAGCGGACGGGACAGGAGTCTGCTCACGGCCATACCTCCTTCATACCCCATCGCTGGGCACCCATCCTCGTCCGCCGCTGGGCGGCAGCTCGGCGATAGGTTGGTCCCATGTGTGGGCGCTACGCCTCCAGCCGGAGCCCGGACGACATCGCGGAGGAGTTCGAGGTGGTCGACACGCGCCTCGACAAGGTCCTGCCGCCCGACTACAACGTCGCCCCGACCAAAGAGGTGTACGCCGTCCTCGACCGCGCGCCGCGGTCGGACGACGACCAGGAGGATCCTCCCGAGACGAAGGCGGTCCGCCAGCTGCGGGTGCTCCGGTGGGGGTTGGTCCCGTTCTGGGCCAAGGACCCCTCGATCGGCAGCCGGATGATCAACGCGCGGATGGAGACCGTCGCCGAGAAGCCCGCGTTCCGCCGCGCCTTCGCCAGCCGCCGGTGCCTGTTGCCGGCCGACGGCTACTACGAGTGGTACGAGACCCAGCAGCTGGGCAAGGGCGGCAAGCCGCTCAAGCAGCCGTTCTTCATCAAGCCGAAGGACGGCTCGGTCCTGGCGATGGCGGGCCTCTACGAGATCTGGAAGGATCCCACCCGCGACGACGACGATCCGGAGAAGTTCCGCTGGACGTGCACGGTGCTGACCACCGAGGCCACCGACGAGGTGGGTCGGATCCACGACCGGATGCCGCTGCTGGTCACCCCGGACCGGCGTACGGCGTGGCTCGACCCGGCGACCCCGAAGGACCAGCTGCCCGACCTGCTCGTGCCCGCCCAGCAGGGCGGCCTCGAGGCGTTCCCGGTGTCGACGGCCGTCGGCAACGTCCGCAACAACGGACCCGAGCTCGTCGAGCCGGTGCCCTTCGAGGAGACGTTGCTGTGACCAGCGAGGAGCGGATCATCCCCACCCCGGTCGGCGAGGGCCGCCTGGTCACCTACCGGGCCCGCCGACCGGTCGCCACCGTGCTGCTCAGCCACGGCGCCGGCGGTGGCATCGACGCGCGCGACCTCACCGCGCTGGCCGCCCACCTCCCGCGGCAGGGCGTCAACGTGATGCTGTTCGAGCAGCCGTGGCGCCGGGCGGGCCGCAAGGTGGCGACCCCGCCGGCCTCCCTCGACATCGGCCTGCGGGCCGCGGTCGACGCGCTCCGGGTCCGGACGCCGATCATCGTCGGCGGCCGCTCGGCGGGCGCCCGTTCGGCCTGCCGTTCCGCCCGCGCCCTCGGAGCCGCCGGGTGCCTCGCCCTGTCGTTCCCGCTGCACCCTCCNGTGCCTCGCCCTGTCGTTCCCGCTGCACCCTCCCGGAAAGCCGGAGAAGTCCCGTCTCGACGAGCTCGCCGGCACGGGGGTCCCGACCCTGGTCATCCAGGGCGGCAACGACCCGTTCGGGCGGCCGGAGGAGTTCCCCGACCCGCTGCCGGGCACCACCGACCTCGCCGTCGTACCCGATGGCGACCACGGGCTCGCCGTCCCCAAGCGCGCGGCGATCACCCAGGAGGACGCGATGGGCATCGTGGTCGAGGCGGCGCTGGAGTGGGTCGTCCGCGAGATCGTCGGGAATGGAGTGCCTCGTTGACCGGTTGCACCGGTCATGAACGCGGTCCTCGAGCGCCCCAGCACGGCGACCCCCGTAGGCTGGGGTGCGATGACTGAGACTTCCGACGTGACTGCCGACGTGACCTCTGACGTCGACCTCGCGACCGAGACGCCGGCCGACCGGGCCGCGCGGTTCGAGCGCGACGCTCTGCCCTTCCTCGACCAGCTCTACTCCGCGGCGATGCGCATGACCCGCAACCCCGCGGACGCGGAGGACCTCGTCCAGGAGACGTTCGCCAAGGCCTACTCGGCGTTCCACCAGTTCAAGCCCGGCACCAACCTCAAGGCCTGGCTCTACCGGATCCTGACCAACACCTTCATCAACTCCTACCGGAAGAAGCAGCGGCAGCCGCAGCAGTCCATGTCGGAGGACGTCGAGGACTGGCAGCTCGCACGTGCGGAGTCGCACACCTCGAGCGGCCTGAAGTCGGCGGAGATGGAGGCGCTCGAGCACCTTCCCGACAGCCAGGTCAAGGACGCGCTGCAGCGGCTCCCCGAGGAGTTCCGGCTCGCCGTCTACCTCGCCGACGTGGAGGGCTTCGCCTACAAGGAGATCGCCGAGATCATGGAAACTCCGATCGGGACGGTCATGTCCCGCCTCCACCGTGGCCGGCGCCAGCTGCGCGACATGCTCTCCGACTACGTCCGCACGGGCGGCGACGCAGCGGTCAAGGGAGGCTGACGATGGCACACGTGCACGGCGACGGCCCCACCAACGAGGAGTGTGCCGACTTCCTCGAGCGGATCGTGCGGCTCATCGACAACGAGCTCGAGGAGGGCGACTGCGCGGTCGTCCGCGCCCACATCGACACCTGCAACCCGTGCCTCGAGCGCTACGACCTCCAGCGCACGGTCAAGGCCCTGGTGGCTCGCTCCTGCTCGGAGACGGCCCCGGTCGAGCTCCGTGACCGGGTGCGGGTCCGGATCCAGGAGATCCAGGTCCGGATCACCGAAGGCTGATCTCCCCGCAGTGCAGCGCCGGGTTCTGGGATGATCCGCCCATGACCCAGGCCACCGACCGGACCGTCCTGATCACCGGCTGCTCCTCCGGCATCGGCGAGGCGACCGCCGCGCGGCTGGTCCGCAGCGGCTGGGACGTCTACGCGACCGCGCGGCGTCCCGAGACGCTGTCCACCCTCGCCGACGCGGGGTGCACGACGCTGGCGCTCGACGTGACCGACGAGACCTCGATGACCACCGCCGTCGACGCCGTGCTCGAGGGTGCGGGGCGGATCGACGCGCTGGTCAACAACGCGGGCTACTCCCAGTCCGGCGCGCTCGAGTCCATCGACGTCGCCGACGTGCGGCGGCAGTTCGAGACCAACGTGTTCGGCCTGATCCGGCTCACCCAGCTGGTGCTCCCAACCATGCGCCAGCAGCGGTCCGGCCGGATCGTCAACATCGGCTCGATGGGCGGCAAGCTCACCTTCCCCGGCGGCGGCGCCTACCACGCGAGCAAGTACGCCGTGGAGGCGCTGTCCGACGCGCTGCGGTTCGAGGTCGCCGGGTTCGGCATCAAGGTGGTGCTGGTCGAGCCGGGCCTGATCACGACCAACTTCGAGGCCGCGGTCACCGCCGCCATGGCTGACTACGTGGGAGGCGAGGGGCCGTACGCCGACTTCAACGCCGCCGTGATGAAGTCGACGTCCGAGGCGTACGACGGCCCGATGGCCCGGTTCGGCGGCCCGCCCGAGGCGGTGGCCAGAACCATCGAGAAGGCCCTCACCAGGAAGCACCCGAAGCCGCGCTACCTCGTCACGCCGTCGGCGTACGGCGCGATCGCCGGCCGTCGGGTCATGCCCGACCGGGTGTGGGACCTGGCGATGAAGGCGCAGTTCCCGCAGCCGAGGTAGGCGGTCAGCTGCCCTCGACGACCGGATAGAGGTGGTCGGCCAGGAGGCCGTGGGCCTCCTTGTGGACCGCCGCCGCGCGGTCGGCGTCGGGCGCGTCGACCAGGCAGAAGACCTTGCCGTTGGACTCGTCGACCCAGTAGCGCAGGTAGTTCACGCCGTACTCGCTCTGGATGGCGACATCCTTCTGGTGGGCAGCGGCGACATCGGCGGCGGTGGCGCCGGGCAGGTTCTCGTGGACATCCATGAAGAGGGGCATCGGAAGACTCCTTCGCAAGTGGTTGATCGGTGCCACACTGAGTCTCATGTCGGGTCTGCTCTCCGACCATGACCGCGTCCCCGCCAGCCCTGATCGCGACGCCACGCTCACCGACGTCCTCGACCGGATGCGGCTGCAGGGGGCCGTCTTCCTGCGCGGCGAGTACTCCGAGGCCTGGGCCTACCGGTCACCCTCCGCCGCAGACACCGTCTCCCTGCTCAGCCCGGGTGCGCCCCGGGTCGCGCTCTTCCACGTCGTGGCGACGGGTCGGTGCTGGGCCGCGCTCGACGACGGGGAGCGGCACTGGGCGCAGACGGGCGACGTGTTCGTGCTGCCGTACGGCGACGTCCACACCATGGGCGGCGTCCAGCCGGCGGCGGGCGTCGAGATGG
>NZ_JACEHF010000126.1 GCF_014180685.1 Nocardioides pelophilus
GAGACGAGCAGCAGCGTCGTGACGCCGGCGAGCGCGGCCTCGGCAGCGGCGCGGTCGTCGTACGACGCCTGCCTCACCTCGCCGCCGAGGTCGGGCGCCCGCGCGGGGTCGCGGACGACGAGCGTGGGGGACCGGTCGGCCAGCAGCCGGGCCACCCGTCCGCCGAGGGCTCCGGTGGCACCGGTGATCGCGATCATGACCGGCCCAACCCGGCCGCCGCCCGTGTCATTCCGCGTCCTCGACGTGGCTACCGTGGGGCGCATGCGACTGACCAAGCTCGGCCACTCCTGCGTCCGGATCGAGCACGACGGCACGGTGCTCGTGCTCGACCCCGGAGTCTTCACCGAGGCGGGAGCCGTCGACGGCGCGGACGCGGTGCTGATCACCCACGAGCACCCCGACCACTACCACCCGGACCACCTGCGCGCGACGGATGCGCCGGTCTACACGATCGCGGCCGTCGCGGCCCAGATCCGCGAGAGCGCGCCCGACCTGGCGGAGCGGGTGACCGTCGTCGGCGCCGGCGAGGAGTTCGCGCCCGCCGGCATCCCGGTCATCGCCGTCGGCGAGCTGCACGCGGTGATCCATCCCGAGCTGCCGCGCTTCGACAACAGCGGCTACCTGCTGACCCTGGGCGAGACCACCGTGTTCCACCCGGGCGACGCGCTGACGGGGCCCGGCCGACCGGTCGACGTGCTCCTCGCGCCGGTGTGCGCACCGTGGATGAAGGTCGCGGAGGGCATCGACTTCGCCCGGTCGGTCGGCGCGCCCCGCAACGTCGCGATCCACGACCGCGTCTACTCCGACGCCGGTCTCGGCATCGCCGACGGCCACTTCGGCCGGTTCCTCGGCGCCGCCGGGCTCGATTACGTGCGGCTCCCGGGCGGGGCCGACCTCTGACCCGCCCCCGGCGGGCCTGCGGGCGACGGGCATGATGTCCCGATGCCCCTGCGATCCACGATCATCGGCGCCGCCACCGGCGTGGCGCTGCTCGCCGGCGTGTTCGGCTTCGCCGTCGGCCTCCCCGAGGTGGTCGACGAGACCGACGCCCAGGTCGGGAGCGACGAGCAGCAGGAGGCGGTCGACACCACGCCGGTCCTCGAGCTGCTCCCGGAGACTCTCCTCGACGGCGCGCTGGTGCGGTTCGACAAGATCGACCCCCAGTTCACGGTGATGGCCGACGAGATCGAGGGCTACGGCGGCGACAAGCTCAGCGAGGTGTTCGAGACCGACGTGGCCGTCGCCATCTACGCCACTCCCGACCTCCAGGCCCAGGTCGCCGTGACGATCTACGACGGCGAGTCCGGTCTGTTCCTCCAGAACGGACCGCCGATCCCGGCAGCCATGTCGGCGAGCGCCGACAACGTCACCGACGTGGTCCGGGTCGGTGACAGCGTGTGCATCGGCCAGTGGTCGGCACAGGCGCTCGAGCAGGGTGCACCGCCGTTCCAGGTCCAGTGCCAGCGCGTGGTGGCCGGCCGCACCCTGAACGTCTACGCCACGCCCGGCCTCACGGTCGAGCAGACCGCCGAGATCCTCGACGACGTCGCCGCCGAGGGCGGGCTGGAGTAGCGCTCACCGCCGCAGCGCCGTCTCCTCGTCGAGCCGCTGCAGCTTGTTCGGGTTGCGCATCGCGTAGATCCGGCTGATCCGGCCGTCCTCGACGACGAAGCTGAGCGCCGTGGTCGAGCCGTCGAACGGGATGTCGAGCCGTGCGCCCGGCAGCCCGTTGATCGAGATCGGCACGCTCGTGAACTCGATGTCGATCCGTTTCGCCGTACCGAGGAACATCGCCACCTTGTCGGCGCCGTGGATCGGCCTGCGCGCCGCGTTGGCGATGCCACCGCCGTCGGCGACCATGACCACGTCGGGCGCCAGCACCTCGAGCAGCGCCTGCATGTCGCCGCCCTGGACGGCCGCCAGGAACCGCTCGACGGCCGCGGCCTGCTCGGCCTGTTCGACCGCCATCCGCGGCCGGCGGGCAGCGACGTGCTCCTTGGCCCGGTGCGCGATCTGACGCACGGCGGCCGGCGACTTGCCGACCGCCTCGGCGATCTCGTCGTACGGCGTGTCGAAGACCTCGCGCAGCACGAAGACCGCGCGCTCGGCCGGCCCCAGGGTCTCGAGGACGGTGAGCATCGCGATCGAGACGTTCTCGGCGAGCTCGACGTCCTCGGCGACGTCGGGGGAGGTCAGCAGCGGCTCGGGGAGCCACTCGCCGACGTACTCCTCCCGACGCCGCGAGAGCGAGCGCAGCCGGTTCAGGGACTGCCGGGTGACGACCCGGACCAGGTAGGCGCGCGGGTCGCGCACCTCGGCCTGGTCGACTTCTGCCCACCGCAACCAGCTCTCCTGCACGACGTCCTCGGCGTCGGCCGCGGAGCCGAGCATCTCGTAGGCCACGGTGAAGAGCAGGTTGCGGTGCTCGACGAAGGGATCGGCCACGGTCACGAACCTACGGCCACGGTCGTGGGCTCCGCGAGCGGCTTCAGCCCGCACGCCGCGGCGAAGCCGTCCGACTCGATGCCGAGCGCCACGTTGGGCCGGGTGGTGAAGTTCGCGAACGCGATGACGGCGGTCAGCTCGACCATCGCCGCGTCGCCCAGCTGCGTGCGCAGGCTCTCGACCATCTCGTCGGTGACGGTGACCGGGGTCTGGCTCATCGCCTCGGCGTAGGCCATCGCCTCCCGCTCGAGTGGCGTGAACACGTCCGACTCGCGCCAGCGCTGCACCTCCCGCGCCTTCTCCATGTCGAGGTTCTTGTTGTGCGCCTCGAAGTAGTTGAAGTCCAGGCACCACGTGCAGCCGATGTAGGACGCCACGGCCATGTGGGCGAAGGTCTTCAGCGACTCGTCGCAGGCGTCCCACTTCTTCAGCTTGCCGCCGAGCCCGCCCATGGTCATCAGCACCTTCTGGTTGTGCCAGTAGACGCCGAGGGACGTCGGCACCTGGCCGAGCGTCTTCTTCACCATCCGCTTGACCAGCGCCCCCTTGAAGCCGGTGATCTCGGCGGCGGGGATCCGGGTGTCGCTCATGTCATTCCTCCTCGGTCGGGGTGTCGGACATGAAGACACCGCGACCGAGGAGGTTGTGACACCGGCGCCTTGGTTTCGAGGCTCGCTTCGCTCGCACCTCAACCAGCGGCAGGTTTGCTCGCACCTCAACCAGCGGCAGGTTTGCTCGCACCTCAACCAGCGGCAGGTTCGTGCTGCAGCTCAGCTCCAGTAGACGACGACCTTGTCGCCGATCTCCACCTGGTCGTAGAGCCAGGCGATGCCGTCGTAGTCGCGGATGTTGGCGCAACCGTGGGAGGCGCCGTTGTAGCCGACCGCGGCGAAGTCGGGGGAGTAGTGCACGGCCTGGCCGCCCGAGAAGAACATGGCGAACGGCATCGACGTGTCGTAGAGGCTGGACACGTGGTCGCGGCTCTTCTGGAAGACGCTGAACACGCCCTCGCGGGTCGGGGTGAACTCGCCGCCGAACCGGACGTCCATGGTCTTGACCACCTTGCCGTCCACGACCCAGCGCAGCGTGCGGCTGGTCTTGTCGATGCACAGCACCCGGCCGTCCAGGCAGCGCGGGTCGAGCGCGCCGGGGGTGTTGGTGGTGGGCTGGTTGGTGAGCTCGGCCTGGGTCGGCTCGGTCGTCATCGCGTGGAGCCGGTCGAGGGTCCGCTGGTCGACCTCGCCGGTCACCGGGATCTCGCGCTTCTCCTGGAAGCCGCGCACGGCCTCGGTGGTGACGTCGCCGTAGAAGCCGGTCACGTCGGCGTCGAACCAGTCGATCTGGGCGAGCCGGGCCTGCAGGTCGCGGACCTCGGCGCCGGACGCGCCCGGTGCGATCAGGGTCGGGCCGGGCACCAGCTCGGGCTCGGTCGGCTCCTCCGGCGCCTTCGGCTCGTCGCTGGGCTCGTCGCTGGGCTCGTCGGTCGGGTCGGCCGTCGGCAGGTCGGCGGGGACCTTGCCGCCGGGCTCGTCCCGGTCGTCCTGGGGCGTGACCGCGGCGGTGTCGTCGACGGGACCCTGCCACGGCAGGCTGCCCGTCTGGCTCGCCCAGCCCACGCCATAGGCGAGACCACACAGGAGCGTCGCGATGACGGCGACGAAGGTGAAGCGGCGAGCGACGGACATGGCGGGATCCTCTGGGGGTCTTGGTGGTGCACGGTGCTGTTGCGAAGTGCGTTGGTACAGAGAGGACGCATCAGCCGCCCCTTTGGTTGCGATGATTCGTGAGCGCCTAGAGTTCCGGGGTGACCCGCGCCGCACTCGACAAGCAGCCCGCCGACGTACGACGCATGTTCGACGCGGTCGCGAAGCGCTACGACATCACCAACGACGTGCTGTCCTTCGGGCAGGACCGACGCTGGCGACGCGAGGTGCTCGACGCGGTCGACCCGGCGTACGGCGACAGCGTGCTCGACCTCGCTGCCGGCACCGGTACGTCGAGCCAGCCGTTCGCCGACGCCGGCGCGACCGTCGTGCCGTGCGACTTCTCGATCGGCATGCTGCAGGTCGGCAAGAAGCAGCTGCCGCACCTGCCGTTCACCGCCGGCGACGGCACGAAGCTCCCGTTCGCCGACGACACGTTCGACGCGGTGACGATCTCCTTCGGCCTGCGCAACATCGTCGACCCGGTCAAGGGGCTCGCCGAGATGCGCCGGGTCACCCGTCCCGGGGGCCGGCTGGTGGTCTGCGAGTTCAGCCACCCGACCTGGGCCCCGTGGCGCACCGTCTACCTGGAGTACCTCATGAAGGCGCTCCCCGCCGTCTCCAAGGCGGTCTCGTCGTCGCCCGACGCCTACGTCTACCTCGCCGAGTCGATCCGGGCCTGGCCCGACCAGGCCGGCCTGGCCGCGATGATCGCCGACGCCGGCTGGCAGCGGCCCGAGTGGCGCAACCTCTCCGGCGGCATCGTCGCCCTCCACCGCGCCACCTCCTGACCGCGCCGACCCCGACGCGTCGGCACGCCGGTCCGAGACTTCGGCCGTGATTTAGGCAAGGTCTGCGTGAGGTAAATCCGCAGGTCAAGGGCGGATTCCGTGCCCCCAGACCCCCTTGTGCGACGGGGCTCGCGTGGTGGCAGTATGTGTCTCGCGCCACTCGTGATTCCGTTCACAAGATCACGATCGGGGCGCTCTCGCACAGGGCCCGCGCACGGGAAGGGGAGGCAGTTGGAGCTCTACACGCCGGTACTCGTCCTCGCGGCTCTGGCCGCGTTGTTCGCTGTCGGTTCGGTCGGGATCAGCGCACTGACCGGACCCGCGCGCTACAACCGCGCGAAGGTCGACTCCTACGAATGCGGCATCGAGCCGACGCCCCAGGCGATCGGCGGCCGCTTCCCGGTGAAGTACTACATCACCGCGATGCTGTTCATCGTCTTCGACATCGAGATCATCTTCCTCTACCCGTGGGCCGTGCACTTCGATGCCATGGGCTGGTTCGGTCTGATCGAGATGGTCCTGTTCATCGCAACCGTCTTCGTCGCGTACGCCTACGTCTGGCGCCGTGGCGGCCTGGAGTGGGACTGAGGGCCACCTGTGGGTATTGAAGAGAAGCTCCCTAGCGGCGTCCTGCTGACCACGGTCGAGGGCGTCGCCGGCTACTTCCGCAAGGCCAGCTTCTGGCCCGCGACGTTCGGCCTCGCCTGCTGCGCGATCGAGATGATGACGACCGGCGGGCCGAAGTACGACCTGGCCCGTTTCGGCATGGAGGTCTTCCGCGCCAGCCCGCGCCAGGCCGACCTGATGATCGTCGCCGGTCGCGTGAGCCAGAAGATGGCCCCGGTCCTCCGCCAGATCTACGACCAGATGGCCGAGCCCAAGTGGGTGCTCGCGATGGGCGTCTGCGCGAGCAGCGGCGGCATGTTCAACAACTACGCGATCGTGCAGGGCGTCGACCACGTCGTACCCGTCGACATGTACCTCCCCGGCTGCCCGCCCCGCCCCGAGATGCTGATCGACGCGATCCTCAAGCTCCACGACAAGGTGCGGGAGACCCCGCTCGGCGCCAACCGGCTCGCCCAGATCCGCGAGCTCGAGGCCGAGGGCCTGGTCGCCCTGCCCACCAGCGACATGAAGGGCATGCTGCGGTGACCGACGACAAGAAGGCGGACCAGCCGCAGCCTGCCGTCGAGCAGCCCGCGGTCGAGCAGTCGCCCGAGAACGTGCCCGCCCCGACCGGCGAGGCGGTCCCTGAGGAGGTCGCGCAGCGACCGTCTCGAAGGGTCCGTCAGGTCGGCGAACGCCAGGGCATGTTCGGCGTCAAGGGCACCGGCGACACCAGCGGGTACGGCGGACTCGTCGCCCCTGTCGTCTACCCCGCGGCCACCCAGCGCCCCTATGGCGGCTGGTTCGACACCGTGGCCGACGGCCTCGACCCGCTCATCGACATGGTCGTGATCCACCGCGGTGAGATCACCTTCCACATCGCCCCGGGCAACCTCCTCGCGGCGGCCAAGCTGCTGCGCGACGAGCCCGACCTGCGCTTCGAGCTCTGCGCCGGGGTCAACGGGGTGAACTACCCCGACGACACCGGGCGCGAGCTGCACGCGGTCTACAGCTTCTTGTCGATGACCCACAACCGGCGGATCCGGGTCGAGGTCAGCGTCCCCGACGCCGACCCGCACCTGCCGTCCCTGTGCGGGATCTATCCCGCCGTCGACTGGCACGAGCGCGAGGCCTTCGACATGTACGGCCTGATCTTCGACGGCCACCCGGCGCTGACCCGGATCCTGATGCCCGACGACTGGCCGGGCCACCCGCAGCGCAAGGACTACCCGCTCGGCGGCATCCCGGTCGAGTACAAGGGCGGCACCATCGCGCCGCCGGACCAGCGGAGGAGCTACTCATGAGCACCACCGAGGACCTTTACGCAGGTTCGTCGGAGACCACCGACGGCAAGGTGTTCACCGTCAGCGGCCAGGACTGGGACGAGATCGCCGCCGGCCTCGGTGACGACGGCGGCGACGCCCAGGAGCGGGTCGTCGTCAACATGGGCCCCCAGCACCCGTCCACGCACGGCGTGCTCCGGCTGATCCTCGAGCTCGAGGGCGAGACGGTCACCGAGGCCCGGTGCGGCATCGGCTACCTGCACACCGGCATCGAGAAGAACATGGAGTACCGCTCCTGGGTGCAGGGCACGACCTTCTGCACCCGGATGGACTACCTCAGCCCGTTCTTCAACGAGGCGACCTACGTCCTCGGCGTGGAGCGGCTGCTCGACATCGAGGACGACATCCCGGAGAAGGCCCAGGTCATGCGGGTCCTCCTGATGGAGCTCAACCGGATCTCCTCCCACCTGGTCTGCATCGCGACCGGCGGCATGGAGATCGGCGCGCTGACGGTGATGACGATCGGCTTCCGCGAGCGCGAGCTCGTGCTCGACCTGTTCGAGCTGATCACGGGTCTGCGGATGAACCACGCGTTCATCCGCCCGGGCGGCGTCGCCCAGGACCTGCCGCCGGGGGCGCTCGAGGAGATCCGCGGGTTCGTCGCCCTGATGAAGAAGCGGCTCCCCGAGTACGCCGCACTGTGCAACGCCAACCCGATCTTCAAGGCCCGACTCGAGGGGGTCGGCCACCTGGACCTCGAGGGCTGCCTGGCGCTCGGCCTGACCGGACCGGTGCTGCGCAGCACCGGCTATCCGTGGGACCTGCGCAAGACGTCGCCGTACTGCGGCTACGAGACCTACGACTTCGACGTGCAGACCTGGGACACCAGCGACTCCTACGGCCGGTTCCGGGTGCGGCTCAACGAGATGTGGGAGTCGCTCAAGATCATCGAGCAGGCCGCCGACCGCCTCGCGCGGTTGGAGGGCGAGCCGGTCATGGTCGCCGACAAGAAGATCGCCTGGCCCAGCCAGCTCGCGATCGGCAGCGACGGCATGGGCAACAGCCTCGACCACATCCGCCACATCATGGGTGAGTCGATGGAGGCACTGATCCACCACTTCAAGCTGGTGACCGAAGGCTTCCGGGTGCCGGCGGGCCAGGCCTACGTGCCGATCGAGTCGCCCCGCGGCGAGCTCGGCGCCCACGTCGTCTCCGACGGCGGGACCCGGCCGTTCCGCGCGCACTTCCGGGATCCGTCGTTCAACAACCTGCAGGCGATGGGTGTGATGAGCGAGGGCAGCATGATCGCCGACGTCATCGTCGCGATCGCCAGCATCGACCCGGTGATGGGAGGCGTCGACAGGTGAGCACCCTCGACGACAAGACGCTCGCCGAGCTGCGCGAGATCGCCGGCCGCTACCCCGAGAAGCGCTCCGGGCTGCTGCCGATGCTCCATCTCGTCCAGTCCGTGCAGGGCAAGGTCACGCCCGAGGCGATCGAGGCGTGTGCCGAGGTCCTCGACATCTCGGCGGCCGAGGTCAGCGGTGTGGCGACCTTCTACACGATGTACAAGCGGCACGGCGTCGGCGACTTCCACGTCGGCGTCTGCACCAACACGCTGTGCGCGGTGATGGGCGGTGACGCGATCTTCGCCCGCCTCAAGGAGCACCTCGACGTCGGCAACGACGAGGTGGCCGAGAAGCGCGAGGGCGACCAGCACACCGTGAGCCTCGAGCACGTCGAGTGCAACGCCGCGTGCGACTACGCCCCGGTGGTGATGGTCAACTGGGAGTTCATGGACAACCAGACCCCCGACGGTGCCGTCGAGATGGTCGAGGCGCTCCGCACCGGCCAGGAGGTCACCTCGACCCGAGGCCCCCGCCTCTGCACCTGGCGCGAGGCTGAGCGGGTGCTCGCCGGCTTCCCCGACGGCCGCGTCGACGAGGGGCCGGCCGCCGGACCGGCCAGCCTCGCCGGGCTCGAGATCGCCCGTGAGAAGGGCTGGACGGCGCCGAGCGCGCCCGTCGCCGAGACCCCCGCGGTCGCGGCACCCGAGAAGGGAGAGGCGCAGTGACCGACGCGACCCTGACCCCGGTCCTCACCGACATGTGGGACGTCGACCGCTCGTGGACGTTGCCCGCCTACGAGGCCAAGGGCGGCTACCAGGCGCTCGACAAGGCCTTCGGCATGAGCCAGGACGACGTGATCAACGCGGTCAAGGACGCCGGTCTCCGGGGCCGCGGCGGCGCCGGCTTCCCGACCGGCATGAAGTGGTCCTTCATCCCGCAGGACAACCCGCGGCCCAAGTACCTCGTCGTCAACGCCGACGAGTCGGAGCCGGGCACCTGCAAGGACATCCCGCTGATGATGGGCAACCCGCACGTCCTCGTCGAGGGCGTGATCATCAGCTCCTACGCCATCCGCGCCAACAAGGCCTTCATCTACATCCGCGGTGAGGTGCTCCACGTCATCCGCCGGGTGCAGGCCGCGGTCGCAGAGGCGTACGCCGCCGGCCACCTCGGCACGAACATCCATGGCTCGGGCTACGACCTCGACGTGGTCGTCCACGCCGGCGCCGGTGCCTACATCTGTGGCGAGGAGACCGCGCTGCTCGAGGGTCTCGAGGGCCGGCGCGGCCAGCCGCGGCTGCGTCCCCCGTTCCCCGCGGTCGCCGGCCTCTACGCCAGCCCGACGGTCATCAACAACGTCGAGTCGATCGCGTCCGTGCCGAGCATCGTCGCCAACGGCGCAGCCTGGTTCGCGTCCATGGGCACCGAGAAGTCCAAGGGATACGGCATCTTCTCGTTGTCCGGCCACGTCAAGAAGCCCGGTCAGTACGAAGCGCCGCTCGGCATCACGCTGCGCCAGCTGCTCGACCTCGCCGGTGGCGTGCGCGAGGGTCACGACCTGAAGTTCTGGACCCCGGGCGGGTCCAGCACGCCGCTGCTCACGGCCGAGCACCTCGACGTCCCCCTCGACTTCGAGGCGGTCGGCGCGGCCGGCTCGATGCTCGGCACCCGCGCGCTGCAGATCTTCGACGACACGGTCTGCGTCGTCCGGGCGGTGCTGCGCTGGACGGAGTTCTACAAGCACGAGTCGTGCGGCAAGTGCACCCCGTGCCGCGAGGGCACGTGGTGGCTGGTGCAGACGCTCGCCCGGCTGGAGAAGGGTCAGGGCAGCGAGGCCGATCTCGACCTGCTGCTCGACCAGTGCGACAACATCCTCGGGCGCTCGTTCTGCGCGCTCGGTGACGGCGCCACCAGCCCGATCTCGAGCTCGATCCAGTACTTCCGCGACGAGTACCTCGCGCACCTGACCCACGGCGGCTGTCCGTTCGACTCCGCGCGCTCCACCGCGTGGGCCGGTCAGGAGGTGACCGCATGACCACCACGCCCGACAAGGTCACGGACCTGGTCAACGTCACGATCGACGGCATCCAGGTCGCCGTACCCAAGGACACGTTGGTGATCCGCGCGGCCGAGCAGGTCGGCGTCCAGATCCCGCGCTTCTGCGACCACCCGCTGCTCGCGCCGGTCGGCGCCTGCCGCCAGTGCCTGGTCGACGTGCCGGACGCCGGCAACGGCCGGGGCTTCCCGAAGCCGCAGGCCTCGTGCACGCTCCCGGTCGCCGAGGGCATGGTCGTCAACACCCAGGTCACCAGCCCGGTCGCCGACAAGGCGCAGCAGGGCGTGATGGAGTTCCTGCTGATCAACCACCCGCTGGACTGCCCCGTGTGCGACAAGGGCGGCGAGTGCCCCCTGCAGAACCAGGCGATGTCCAACGGCCGCGGTGAGTCGCGCTTCTCCGGCGGGGTCATGGAGGGTGTGAAGCGCACCTTCCCGAAGCCGATCAACCTCTCGCCCAACGTGCTGCTCGACCGTGAGCGCTGCATCGTCTGCCAGCGCTGCACCCGGTTCGCCGAGGAGATCGCCGGCGACCCGTTCATCGCGCTCGTCGAGCGCGGTGCCCAGCAGCAGATCGGCATCGCCGAGGACGCACCGTTCCTGTCCTACTTCTCGGGCAACGTCATCCAGATCTGCCCCGTCGGCGCGCTCACCTCGGAGGAGTACCGCTTCCGGTCGCGCCCGTTCGACCTGGTCTCCAGCCAGGGTGTCGCCGAGCACGACGCGTGCGGCTCGGCGATCCGCGTCGACCACCGGCGCGGGAAGGTGCTGCGCCGGATGGCCGGCGACGACCCTGCGGTCAACGAGGAGTGGATCACCGACAAGGACCGGTTCGCCTTCGCCTACGCCCGTGGCGACGACCGGATCACCTACCCGCAGGTCCGCGGCGCCGACGGCACGCTGCGTCCCGCGTCGTGGCCGGAGGCCTTCGTGGTCGCCGCGCGCGGCCTGGCTGCGCACACCAAGGCCGGCGGCGGCAGCGGGGTCGGAGTGCTCACCGGTGGCCGGCTGACCATCGAGGACGCCTACGCCTACAGCAAGTTCGCCCGGGTCGCCCTCGGCACCAACGACGTCGACTTCCGCGCGCGCCCCCTCTCCGCCGAGGAGGCCGCGTTCCTGGCCGCGCACGTGGCGCTGACGGGGCCGGGGTCTCGCGACGGTGGCGGCGTGACGTACGCCGACCTCGAGTCGGCCACGAAGGTCGTCCTGGTCGGGCTCGAGCCCGAGGACGAGGCCGGCGCGATCTGGCTGCGGCTCCACAAGAGCGTCCGGGCCGGCGGCACCGAGGTGATCGCGGTCGCGCCGTACTCCACGCGCGGCAGCGCGAAGCTCGGCGCCCGACTGGTCGCGACCGCTCCCGGTGACGAGGCGGCCGCGCTGGCCGGTCTCGCCGACGAGCTCGACGGCAACGCCGTGATCCTGGCAGGTGAGCGGCTCGCGACCGCGCCCGGTGCGCTCACGGCCGCCGCCGACCTGGCCGCAAGGTCCGGAGCCCGGCTGGCCTGGGTGCCGCGCCGGGCCGGTGACCGCGGTGCGGTCGAAGCCGGCTGCCTGCCCACCCTGCTGCCCGGTGGCCGTCCGGTCGCCGACGTGGCCGCCCGGGTCGACGTCGCCACCACCTGGGGCGTCGACACCCTGCCCGAGTCCGAGGGCCGCGACGCCGACGCGATCGTCGCCGCGCTTTCCGCCGGTGAGCTCGGCGGCCTCGTGATCGCGGGCGTCGACCCTGC
>NZ_JACEHF010000127.1 GCF_014180685.1 Nocardioides pelophilus
CAGTCTGCGTCCCGGCTGCTCGACCTCGACGCGACCGACGAGACCATCGAGCGGCTGTCGGCGGCCCGCGCCGCGCTGCGCACCGAGCTGGCCGAGGCCGCGAGCGCGCTGACCGACGCGCGCCGCGCCGCGGCGGACCGGCTCGCTGCGGCCGTGACCGACGAGCTCGGCCTGCTCGCGATGCCCGACGCCCGGATGACCATCGCGCTGCGGCGCCGGGAGGTCTCGCCCGCCCCCGACCCCGACCACCCGCCGGCCGACGCACTCCTGGTCGGCGAGCGCTGGGTGCGGTTCCTCGCCCACGGCGTCGACGAGATCGAGTTCCTGCTCGCTGCCAACACAGGGTCCGAGCCGCGGCCGCTCCACAAGGGTGCCTCGGGCGGCGAGCTGTCCCGGGTGATGCTCGCCGTGGAGGTGTGCCTGGCCGACACCAACCCGGTCCCGACCTTCGTCTTCGACGAGGTCGACGCGGGTGTCGGGGGAGCGGCGGCCGTCGAGATCGGCCGCCGGCTCGCGGCCCTCGCCCGGCACGCGCAGGTCGTCGTGGTCACCCACCTGCCGCAGGTGGCGGCGTTCGCCGACCGGCACGTCGTCGTCGAGAAGTCGTCGGACGGCACGGTCACCAGCTCCGGACTCACCACGCTCGACGACGCCGGCCGCGAGCAGGAGCTCTCCCGGATGCTCGCGGGCCTGGCCGGTTCCGACTCCGCGATCGCACACGCGCGGGAACTGCTCCAGATGGCCCGCACCCCCTGATAGGGTGGAATCCCGTGAAGCTGGCGCCACCGAGTGGGACGACGAAGCATCTGTTCGTGACCGGAGGCGTCGCCTCCTCGCTCGGGAAGGGACTCACGGCCTCGAGCCTCGGTCGGCTGCTGCGCAGCCGCGGGTTGCGGGTGACCATGCAGAAGCTCGATCCCTACCTCAACGTGGATCCGGGCACGATGAACCCCTTCCAGCACGGCGAGGTCTTCGTGACCAACGACGGCGCCGAGACCGATCTCGACATCGGTCACTACGAGCGGTTCCTCGACACCGACCTCAGCCAGATCGCGAACGTGACGACCGGCCAGGTCTACTCGCGGGTGATCGCCAAGGAGCGCAAGGGCGAGTACCTCGGCGACACCGTGCAGGTGATCCCCCACATCACCAACGAGATCAAGGACCGGATCCTCGCCATGGGCCAGGGACCGGAGGCCGTCGACATCGTGATCACCGAGATCGGCGGCACCGTCGGCGACATCGAGTCGCTGCCGTTCCTCGAGGCCGCGCGCCAGGTGCGCCACGACATCGGGCGCGACAACTGCTTCTTCCTGCACGTCTCCCTGGTCCCCTACATCGGGCCGTCCGGTGAGCTGAAGACCAAGCCGACCCAGCACTCGGTGGCCGCGCTGCGGCAGGTCGGCATCCAGCCCGACGCGATCGTCTGCCGTGCGGATCGTGAGCTGCCGGACTCGATCAAGCGCAAGATCTCCCTGATGTGCGACGTCGACGAGGAGGCGGTGGTCACCGCCGCCGACGCGCCGTCGATCTACGACATCCCGAAGGTGCTGCACCGCGAGGGGCTCGACGCCTACGTCGTACGCCGGCTCAACCTGCCCTTCCGCGACGTCGACTGGACCGTCTGGGACGACCTGCTCCGTCGCGTCCACCACCCGAAGGAGGAGGTGTCGGTCGCCCTCGTCGGCAAGTACGTCGACCTGCACGACGCCTACCTGTCGGTGGCCGAGGCGCTCCGCGCCGGCGGCTTCGCGCACGAGACGAAGATCGACCTGCGGTGGATCCCCTCCGACGAGTGCGCGACCCCCGCGGGCGCGGCCCGGCACCTCCAGGANCGCGACCCCCGCGGGCGCGGCCCGGCACCTCCAGGACGTCGACGCGGTGTGCGTGCCCGGCGGGTTCGGGGTGCGCGGCCTGGAGGGCAAGCTCGGCGCGCTGACCTACGCGCGCACCCACGGCATCCCGACCCTGGGCCTGTGCCTGGGCCTGCAGTGCATGGTTATCGAGTACAGCCGCAGCGTGCTCGGCCTCGAGAAGGCCGACTCGACCGAGTTCGACGCCGACACACCCGAGCCGGTGATCTCGACGATGGCGGAGCAGAAGGAGATCGTCGAGGGCGACGGCGACCTCGGGGGCACGATGCGGCTCGGCCTGTACGCCGCCCGGCTCGCGGAGGGCTCGGTCGTCGCCGAGGCCTACGGCGCCCGGGAGATCGAGGAGCGGCACCGCCACCGCTACGAGGTCAACAACGCCTACCGCGACCGGCTCGAGGAGGCCGGCCTGGTCTTCTCCGGGCTCAATCCGGACCTCGACCTGGTCGAGTTCGTCGAGCTGCCGCGCGAGGTGCACCCCTACTACGTCGCGACGCAGGCGCACCCCGAGCTCCGGTCGCGGCCGACCCGGCCGCATCCGTTGTTCGCCGGGCTGATCGGCGCCGCCCTCGACCGCCAGCGAGAGCTGCGGATCCCTCTCGACGAGTCGCACCTGCACGGCGAGCCGGTGGAGTGACCACGCCACGGCGCGGCGACACGCCGGGCGCCTGGCCCGTCGTCGGCTCGACCGACCTGCACCGCGACGCGTGGGTGGTCGCCCTCCGGAAGGACCTGATCCACCCGCCGGGCGAGGAGGACGCGGAGCCGTTCGGCCGGCTGGTCCTCGAGCACCCCGGCGCCGCGATCGCGTTCGCCGTCGACGAGCGCGACGGCGTCGAGCAGGTCTGCCTGATCCGGCAGTACCGCCACCCGGCGGGCCGGACCTTCGTCGAGCTGCCTGCCGGCATCTGCGACGTGGCCGGGGAGGACCCGATCGAGACCGCGAAGCGGGAGCTGCGCGAAGAGGTGTCGCTGGAGGCGGCGGAGTGGTCGCACCTGGCGACGACGTACCCCTCCCCGGGGATCACGGCCGAGTGCCACCACCTCTACCTGGCGCGCGGCATCACCGCGGTCGAGACCGGCTACGAGCCTCATCACGAGGAGGCTCACCTCGAGGTCTTCTGGTTGCCGGTGACCGAGCTGCTCGCGGCGGTGCTGGACGGGCGGATCCAGGAGGGGCCGGTTGCGATCGCGGTCCTCACCTACACCGTTACTCGGGGGTATCCCGTAGGGTCCGGATCGTGAGAGTCGGCGTACCCAAGGAAGTCAAGAACCACGAGTACCGGGTCGCGATCACGCCCATCGGCGTGAACGAGCTGGTCGCCCACGGACACGAGGTCTTCATCGAGACCGGCGCCGGTGGCGGATCCGGGATCCCTGACGAGCAGTACGTCGCTGCGGGCGCGACCATCCTGCCTGCGGCCGACGACGTGTGGGGAACTGCGGAGATGGTGCTCAAGGTCAAGGAGCCGGTCGCCGAGGAGTACCACCGGATGCGTCCGGGCCTGGTGCTCTTCACCTACCTCCACCTCGCCGCGGACAAGCCGTTGACCGAGGAGCTGATCGAGCGCCAGGTCACCGCGATCGCCTACGAGACGGTGCAGCTCCCGTCCGGCGCGCTGCCGCTGCTCTACCCGATGTCGGAGGTCGCCGGCTGCCTGGCGCCGCAGGTGGGCGCGCACTCGCTGCTCAAGGCCAACGGCGGCAGCGGGGTGCTGCTCGGCGGGATCGGCGGGGTGGCCAACGCGAAGGTGGTCGTGATCGGGGCTGGGGTCGCGGGCCAGAACGCCGCCAACATCGCGCTCGGCATGGGTGCCGACGTCACCCTGCTCGACACCGATCTCGACAAGCTGCGGATGTCGTTCTGGCGCTACAACAACCGGGTGCACGGCCTGGCGTCCTCGAAGCTGGCGATCGAGCAGCAGGTCACCGAGGCCGACCTGGTCATCGGTGCCGTGCTGATCCCGGGGGCCGCGGCTCCGAAGCTGGTCCCCAACTCGCTGGTGGCGCAGATGAAGCCGGGCTCGGTCCTCGTCGACATCGCCGTCGACCAGGGTGGCTGCTTCGAGGACACCCGTCCCACGACGCACGCGGACCCGACCTTCCCCGTGCACAACTCGATCTTCTACTGCGTCGCGAACATGCCGGGCGCGGTCCCGAACACGTCGACCTACGCCCTCACGAACGCGACGCTGCCCTACGCCGTCGCGCTCGCCGACAAGGGCTGGGAGCGGGCGTGCCGGGAGGACCAGAGCCTCGCGCTCGGCCTCAACACCCACGCCGGGCGGCTCACGAACCTGCCGGTCGGCGAAGCGGTCGGCATCGAGGCTGTGGCGCCGGCGGAGGCACTAGGAGCGTGACGCTCGGGCCGATCGATCGGGCGGTCAGGACCTACCTCGACCACCTGAGCATCGAGAAGGGCCTTGCCGCGAACACGCTGTCGTCCTACCGGCGCGACCTGCGTCGCTACTGCGAGTTCCTCGACCAGTCAGGGGTGGAGACGCTCGACGCGGTGAGCGAGGCGACCGTGACCGGCTTCCTGGTCCGGCTGCGCGAGGGCGATGAGGTCCACCAGCCGCTCAGCGCCTCGTCGGCCGCGCGCACCGTCGTCGCCGTCCGGGGCTTCCACAAGTTCGCGGTCGCCGACGGGCTCGCGACCATCGACCCGGCCGCGGCGGTCAAGCCGCCCAGCCCGGCCAAGCGACTCCCGAAGGCGCTTCCGCTCTCCGACGTCGAGGCGATCCTCGAGGCAGCGGGGGCGCCCGGCACCCCGCTCGCCCTGCGCGACCGCGCGCTGCTCGAGGTGCTCTACGGCACCGGTGCCAGGATCAGCGAGGCCGTGGGCCTCGACGTCGACGACATCGACCTCGACGACCCCTCGGTCGAGGATGACGCGGGCGTCGTGCTGCTGCGCGGCAAGGGCGGCAAGCAGCGGCTGGTCCCGGTCGGCTCCTACGCGCTCGAGGCGGTGTCGGCGTACCTCGTCCGCGGCCGCCCCGTGCTCCTGGCGGAGGGGAAGGGCACGCCCGCCCTGTTCCTCAACGCCCGCGGCGGCCGGCTCTCACGGCAGTCCGCCTGGGCGGTGCTCGTCAAGGCGGCGGAGCGGGCAGGGGTCACCAGGGACGTCTCGCCGCACACGCTGCGCCACTCCTTCGCGACCCACCTCCTCGACGGTGGTGCCGACGTGCGGGTGGTGCAGGAGCTGCTCGGGCACGCCTCGGTCACGACCACTCAGGTCTACACGCTGGTCACCGTCGACAACCTGCGCGAGGTCTTCGCCACAGCGCACCCCCGGGCACGCAATGGGTGACGCGAGCGACGTCGCCTACGACCGGCTGCTCACGTACGCCGACGAGCGCGGCCTCGAGCTCTACCCGCACCAGGAGGAGGCCGTCCTCGAGCTCCTCGCCGGCAACAACGTCGTGCTGGCCACCCCGACCGGCTCGGGGAAGTCGCTGGTGGCTCTCGCGGCCCACATGGCCGCGCTGGCCGACGACCGGGTGAGCTTCTACACCGCTCCGATCAAGGCCCTGGTGAGCGAGAAGTTCTTCGACCTGTGCGAGGTCTTCGGCGCCGAGGACGTCGGGATGCTCACCGGCGACGTGGCGGTGAACCCGGACGCCCCGATCATCTGCTGCACGGCCGAGGTGCTGGCCAACATCGCGTTGCGGGAGGGCGACCGCGCCGATGTCGGCCTGGTCGTGATGGACGAGTTCCACTTCTACGGCGAGCCGGGGCGCGGCTGGGCCTGGCAGGTGCCGCTGATCGAGCTGCCGCAGGCCCAGCACCTGCTGATGTCGGCGACCCTCGGTGACGTCACCGACCTTGCTGCCGACCTGACCCGGCGCAACGGCCGCGAGACCGCTGTCGTCGACGACGCCGTCCGTCCGGTCCCGCTGACCTTCTCCTGGTCGTTGACGCCGCTCGAGGAGACGCTCGAGGAGCTGGTGGCGACGGGTCAGGGGCCTGTCTACGTCGTGCACTTCAACCAGGCGGAAGCAGTGGCACAGGCGACGAAGACCCTCAACGCGAAGGCCTTCGATGCGTCCCGCGAAGCGCGCGACGCGATCGCCGAGAAGCTGGCCGACGTGCGGTTCGCGGCCGGGTTCGGCAAGACCCTGTCCCAGCTGCTGCGGCGGGGGATCGGCGTCCACCACGCGGGGATGCTGCCGCGCTACCGACGGTTGGTCGAGCAGCTTGCCCAGGCAGGGCTGCTCACCGTCATCTGCGGCACCGACACGCTCGGCGTGGGCATCAACGTGCCGATCCGGACCGTGCTGTTCACCGGGTTGGTGAAGTACGACGGCCAGCGGCAGCGGGTGCTCAAGACGCGAGAGTTCCTCCAGATCGCCGGCCGTGCCGGTCGGGCCGGGTTCGACGTCGCCGGCTACGTCGTGGTGCAGGCGCCCGAGCACGTCATCGAGAACGAGCGCGCCAAGGCGAAGGCCGCGGCCAAGAACGCCGCGATGAGCGAGGAGAAGCGCGCCAAGCGCGGGTCGAAGGCGCAGCTCAAGAAGCCGCCGCCCGGCACCGTCGTGTGGACCGAGCAGACCTTCGACAAGCTGGTCGCCGGCCGGCCGGAGCCGCTGAAGTCCCAGATGAAGGTCGACAACGCGATGCTGGTCAACGTCCTCTCCCGCGAGGAGGACGCGTTCCCCGTGCTGCGCCGCCTGCTGATGGACAACCACGAGGAGCGACGGTCCCAGCTGCGGCTGGCGAAGCGAGCGGTCCGGCTCGCGAGGAGCCTGGTCGCCTCCGAGGTGCTGACCCGGCTCGACGAGATCGACGAGCTCGGCCGCCGCTACGTCCTGACCGAGGCGCTGCCGGTCGACTTCGCCCTCAACCAGCCGCTGTCGCACTTCGCACTGGCGGCGCTGGAGGTGCTCGACCCGGACTCGGAGACGTTCACCCTCGACGTGGTGTCCGTGGTCGAGGCGGTGCTGGAGGCGCCGCGACCGCTGCTCTACGCCCAGCAGCACGCCGCGCGCGGCGAGGCGATCGCCGCGCTCAAGGCCGAGGGCGTCGAGTACGACGAGCGGATGGCCCTGATCGAGGACGTCACCTGGCCCCAGCCCCTCGCCGACCTGCTCGAGCCGCTCTACGAGACCTACCGGGAGCGCCACCCCTGGCTCTCGCCCGACGCGTTGGCGCCGAAGTCGGTCGTGCGCGAGATGTGGGAGCAGGGGATGGGCTTCACCGACCTGGTCGGGCGCTACGAGGTCGCCCGGTCCGAGGGGCTGGTGCTGCGCTACCTCACCGACGCCTATCGCGCGCTGCGCCAGACGGTGCCGGCGTCGCACCGGACCGAGGAGCTCGAGCTGCTCATCGAGTGGGTGGGGGAGACCGTCCGTCAGGTCGACTCCTCGCTGCTCGACGAGTGGGAGGCGCTCACCGACCCCGACCACGCTCCCCGCGCCGTGCTCGACCACGCCCCGCCCCCGCCGCCGCGTCCGCTCAGCCAGCAGGGCCGGGTGTTCGACGTGATGGTGCGCAACGCGATGTGGCGCCGGGTCGACCTGGTCGCGCGCGACGACCTCGACGGGCTGGAGGCGCTGGAGGCCGGGCAGCCGGACGGCCTCACCCGCGACGACTGGGACCGGGCGATCGAGGACTACTACGCCGAGCACAAGCACGTCCTCACCGACGCCGAGGCGCGCGGCCCCCTCTACTTCCAGGTCGAGCGCGGGGCGACCTCGTGGCAGGTGACCCACACCCTCCACGACCCGGCCGGCCACCACGACTGGGTGATCGAGGCCGAGGTCGACCTGGCCGCCTCGGACGAGGCCGGCGAGGCCGTCGTACGCACGATCTCGATGCGTTGCCTGTCCGGCGGTTGAGGCGCGGGCCAAGCGAGTCCCGAAACTCCCGCGTGTCTCCCCAATGTCGCCGTGTCGACATTGTTGACTGGAGCCACGATCAGTTCAGGGCGGTGGGGAAGCCGCCCGTGACGGCTTCGAGGAGACGTTTCGATGATGGGTGGGTTCTACTCAGGCTCCAGCGCTCCCGACATGCCGCCCCGGGCACGAGTCCCCGAGAGGAACGACATGCCCGACCTGCTTCCGTTCGCCCGGCCCGAGGTCGACGCCCCGACCGAGACGGCCGCGCCGCCCGCAACCGTGGCGACCGCACCGGCGGGCGCCGCGAGTGACCAGCCGCTCGGCCCGACCGGTCGGCCGATGCCCTACCTGCCCGACCCCAAGCCGGTCACCGAGCACGGCCCGGCCCGGGTCATCTCGATGTGCAACCAGAAGGGCGGGGTCGGCAAGACGACCACCACGATCAACCTCGGCGCGGCCCTGGCCGAGTACGGCCGCAAGGTGCTGCTGGTCGACTTCGACCCGCAGGGCTCGCTGTCGGTCGGTCTCGGGCTCAACCCGCACGAGATGGACAAGACGATCTACAACCTGTTGATGGACCGCACCACGCGGATCGAGGACGTGGTCGTCCCGTCCGGCGTGCCGGGCATGGACCTGCTGCCGTCCAACATCGACCTGTCCGCCGCCGAGGTGCAGCTGGTGCACGAGGTGGCGCGCGAGCAGACGCTGATGCGGGTCCTCGCGCCGGTGGTCGAGCACTACGACGTCATCCTGATCGACTGCCAGCCGTCGCTCGGCCTGCTCACCGTCAACGCGCTGACCGCGTCGGACGGCGTGATCGTGCCGCTCGAGTGCGAGTACTTCGCGCTGCGGGGAGTGGCGCTGCTCAAGAACACGATCGACAAGGTCCAGGAGCGGCTCAACCCGAAGCTCGAGATCGACGGCGTGCTCGGCACCATGTTCGACGGGCGCACCCTGCACGGGCGCGAGGTCCTCGAGCGGCTGGTCCAGGCCTGGGAGGACAAGGTCTTCCACACCGTCATCCGACGGACCGTGAAGTTCAGCGACTCCACCGTCGCCGGCGAGCCGATCACGTCGTACGCCTCCGAATCGAGCGGAGCCGACGCCTACCGGCAGCTCGCGAGGGAGGTGGCGCTGCGGTGTCTCGACGCGTGAGCCTGCCCACTGCCGACGACCTGTTCCGCCCCACCGCCGACCCCGACGCTGCTGACGCGTCCGCCCCCGCCCCGAAGGCGGGCAAGGCGGCGAAGAACGCCGCCGTCCGCGCCGTACCCGATGCTCCGGAGGAGCCGGTCGCCGAGAAGCGACCCTCCGGCCGGATCCGGCACGACGAGAAGATGACCGTCTACGTCACCGCCGACGAGCTGTTGGAGATCGAGCACGTGCGGCTGAAGCTGCGGGGTGGGCACGGCCTGGCTGTCGACCGCGGCCGCCTGGTGCGCGAGGCGCTGAGCCTGGTGCTGGCCGACTTCGAGGCTCACGGGGAGGACTCCGCGCTGGTCAGGCGACTGCGTGCGTAATGATTCGGCAGTGACCACTGCCGATCGAAGTCCGTTCGAGGTTCGCCTCGACAACTTCGAGGGTCCCTTCGACCTGCTGCTGAGCCTGATCTCGAAGCACAAGCTCGACATCACCGAGATCGCCTTGTCGCAGGTCACCGACGAGTTCATCGCGCACATCAAGCTGCTGCCGGACGACGACCTCGAGGAGACGACGTCGTTCCTGCTCGTCGCCGCCACCCTGCTCGACCTCAAGGCGGCCCGGCTGCTCCCGCAGGGCGACGTCGAGGACGAGGAGGACCTCGCGCTGCTCGAGGCGCGCGACCTGCTCTTCGCCCGGCTGCTGCAGTACAAGGCCTACAAGCTGATCGCCGGGGTGCTCGACAAGCGGCTCTCGGCCGAGTCCCGGCGCTATCCGCGGGCGGTGGGGCTGGAGGACCGGTTCGCCACCCTGCTCCCCGAGGTGCTGATCGGCATCGGGCTCGAGCAGTTCGCCGGCCTGGCCGCCAAGGCGCTGGAACCGAAGCCCGAGCTCGAGATCACCCTGCACCACATCCACGCCCCCGCGGTGAGCGTGCGCGAGCAGGCCGTGATCGTCATGGACCGCCTGCAGCGGTCGGGGACGATGACCTTCCGCGCCCTCTGCGGCGACTCGCCCGACACCCTGACCACGGTCGCCCGGTTCCTGTCCCTGCTCGAGCTGTTCCGGGAGGGCGTGGTCGCGTTCGAGCAGGCCACCGCCCTCGGTGAGCTGAGCGTGCGCTGGACCGGCACCGACGACGACCTCGACGTCGACGAGCTGATCACCGACGAGTTCGAAGGCGCACCGCCGGAGGATGCACCCGACCCCACGCCCGAGGAGAAGACCGATGACGACTGACGACGTCCTCGCCGTGCCCGTCGCCGACCTGCGTCCCGCCCTCGAGGCGGTGCTGATGGTCGCCGACCAACCGCTCGACCAGGTCGCCCTCGCCACCGCGGTCGGCTACCCCGAGGGCGAGGTCGTCGAGGCGCTCGGCGCGCTGGCGGGGGAGTACGACGAGCAGGGTCGCGGCTTCGAGCTGCGCAACGTCGCCGGCGGCTGGCGGTTCTACACCCGCGAGGAGTACGCCGCGGTCGTCGAGGCGTTCGTGCTCGACGGTCAGCAGGCCCGGCTGACCCAGGCCGCGCTCGAGACGCTCGCAGTCGTCGCCTACCAGCAGCCAGTCTCCCGGGCCCGGGTCTCGGCGATCCGTGGCGTCAACGTCGACGGCGTGATGCGCACCCTGGTCAACCGCGGTCTGGTCGAGGAGGCCGGCCACGACGGTGAGCACGGGGCGACCCTCTACAAGACCACCTCCTACTTCCTCGAGCGGATCGGTGTCGTCTCCCTCGACGAGCTCCCCGAGCTGGCGCCCTACCTCCCCGACATGGAGGACATGGAGGAAGAGCTCGCGGCGAGCGCAACCACCACCGACGAGCCCTCCGACGAGCCCTCCGCAGAGCCCACCGACGAGCCCCCCGCCGAAGGCGACGCGTGACGAGGGACATCGAGACCGACGACGACGGGCTGGTCCGACTGCAGAAGCTGCTGGCCCAGTCGGGTGTCGCGTCCCGGCGCAAGTGCGAGGAGCTGATGCTCGAGGGCGAGGTGGAGGTCGACGGCGAGGTCGTCACCCGGCTCGGCACCAAGGTCGACCCGCGGACGGCGGTCATCAAGGTCTCGGGCTACCGGCTCCCCCCGGTGAGCGACCACGTCTACCTGGTGCTCAACAAGCCGCGCGGGGTGGTGTCGACGATGGCCGACCCGGAGGGCCGGCGCACGATCACCGACGTGGTGGCCGACCGGCTGGCCGAGGACCCGGCGCTCCGGCTCTTCCACGTCGGCCGGCTCGACACCGACACGTCGGGCCTGCTGCTGCTGACGAACGACGGCGACTTCGCGCACCGGATGGCGCACCCGTCGTACGAGGTCGAGAAGACGTACGTCGCCGAGGTGTCCGGCCGGATGGCCCGCGGCACCCTGGCCGACCTGCTCGCCGGGGTCACCCTGGACGACGGCCCGGTGCAGGTGCGCCGGGCGCGGGTGATCGACGCGGCGGCGGAGAAGTCGATCGTGGAGCTGGTCATCCACGAGGGCCGCAACCGGATCGTGCGTCGCCTGCTCGACCAGGTGGGCCACCCGGTGCGCCAGCTCACCCGCACCCGGTTCGGGCCGGTGGACCTCGGGACGCTCAAGGTCGGCGCGACCCGCGAGCTCACCAACGACGAACTCGGCGCGCTCCTCGACAGCGTGGGGTTGTAGCCTGCCCGGCGTGTCTGATCTCCTCCCCGGCTCGGTCGAGATCGTCGGCGCCGGTCTGATCGGCACGTCGATCGCGCTGGCCTGCCGCCGTGCGGGCGTCGACGTACTGCTCTCCGACACGTCGGCCGAGCACCTGCGCACGGCCACCGGCCTCGGTGCCGGACGGGCGAAGGAGCCCGGCGACCAGGCGTCGTTGGTGGTGGTGGCGGTCCCGCCCGACCACCTCGGCGAGGCGATCGCGGCTGCGCTCGACGACGCCGGCGACGACACGATCGTCACCGATGTCGGCAGCGTGAAGTCCGCCCCGCTGGCGGCGGTGGCC
>NZ_JACEHF010000128.1 GCF_014180685.1 Nocardioides pelophilus
ACCGCTCGACTTGCATGTGTTAAGCACGCCGCCAGCGTTCGTCCTGAGCCAGGATCAAACTCTCCATAAAAAGTTCAAACCCAACAAAACAAACAAACTAGCTATCGCCAGAATCATTTGACTTGCCCAAAAACCCACAACACCCCACACCCAAACGGATGCAGAACGCCATGACAAAACAAATCACAACGACATAAATTGCATGACACACTGTTGAGTTCTCAAACATCACACGCACTCGGAGCGGGAGCTTGCGCGCCGCCTCCGGGGCAACCTGTGAAACTTTACCGGTGTTGCCGGGGGCCGTCAACTCCGCAGGACTTGCGCTCTACGGGGGTTGTCGGCCTCGGATCACGACCGGCGTCTGGGCACACGACGAACCAGGGACCTTTGGTCTCACGACCGGGTTTGGGAGCCGCGTGCTGCGACGTGGAGGAAGTTAGCAGGGTCCCCCGCCCCCCATGCAAATCGGGGTCGGCTTCGGCTCCCAGAGGGTGCTCAGAAGCCCTCTGCCAGGCGGTGACGGCGGTACGGCGAGACCGTCGGGTCACCGTCGATCCAGAACCGCCACGGGCGCCCCGCGGCCCTCCGCAGGCCGGTCCGCGGTCCGCTCATGATCGTGTCGACCGGCTCCCCCGGCGTCAGCGTGATCGCCCCGCCCGTCAGGTCGGTGCCGTAGTGGTGGAGCGCGATCCCGAGGGCGCGGCCGAGCCGGCCGGGTCCACGGGCGAGGTCGCGATCCGCGACGCCCGGCCGGAGGCTGCGGGCGATCTCGATGCCGTCGACGACCTCGCCGGCGCGCATCAGCACACCGCTCGGGGTGCCGTCGGGGCCCACGCTGACGTTGGCGCAGACATGGATGCCGTGGCTCAGGTAGCAGTACAGGTGTCCGGCCGGGCCGAACATCACCCGGTTGCGCGGGGTCGGACCGCGGTAGGAGTGCGAGCCGGGGTCGTCGGCGCCGGCGTACGCCTCGACCTCGGTGAGCCGGACGGCTACCGGGCCGTGTCGCAGCACCGCGCCGAGGAGTCGCGGGGCTACCTCCTCCACGGGTCCGTCGAGCAGGTCAGCGAGCGCGTCCACGCACTCCCTCCAGCACACCCCGGGCCTCGGCGACGCGGGTGCGCAGCTCACCGAGCTGCTCGGCGACCCGCACCGGCGCCGTGCCGCCGCGACCGTCGCGCGACGACACCGAGCCCTCGACGGTGAGCACCGAGCGCACCTCGGGGGTCAGTGCCGGCGAGATCGCCGCCAGCTGGTCGTCGGAGAGCTGGTGGAGCTCGATGCCCTGCTGCTCGCACTCCCGCACGCAGGCGCCGGCGACCTCGTGGGCGACCCGGAACGGCACGCCCTCACGCACCAGCCACTCGGCGATGTCGGTCGCGAGCGAGAAGCCCTGCGGCGCCAGCTCGGCCATCCGCTCCTTGTCGAACACGAGCGTCGCTATCTGACCGGTGAACGCCGGCAGCAGCACCTCGAGGGTGTCAACGGAGTCGAAGACCGGCTCCTTGTCCTCCTGGAGGTCGCGGTTGTAGGCCAGCGGCAGCGCCTTCAGGGTCGCCAGCAGACCGGTGAGGTTGCCGATCAGCCGGCCGGCCTTGCCCCGGGCCAGCTCGGAGATGTCGGGGTTCTTCTTCTGCGGCATGATGCTCGACCCCGTCGACCACGAGTCGTGCAGGGTGACGAAGCCGAACTCCTTGGTCGCCCACAGGATCACCTCCTCGGCGATCCGGCTGATGTCGACACCGGCCTGCGCCGCCACGAAGGCGAACTCCGCGACGAAGTCGCGCGACGCGGTGCCGTCGATGGAGTTGGCGGTCGAGCCGGTGAAGTTCATCTCGCGCGCGACCAGCTCGGGGTCCAGGCCGAGGCTCTGACCGGCGAGCGCGCCCGAGCCGTACGGCGAGTCCGACTCGACCCGCCGCCGCCAGTCGGCCAGCCGGTCGACGTCGCGCAGCAGCGCCCACGCGTGGGCGAGCAGGTGGTGGGAGAGCAGGACCGGCTGGGCGTGCTGGAGGTGGGTGCGCCCCGGCATGACGGTGCCGATGCCCGGCGGACCGAGATGGTCCTCCGCCTGGCCGGCGAGGGCGTCGACGAGGTCGAGGAGCAGGTCGCCGACGGTCAGCGAGTGGTCGAGCAGGTAGGACCGGAAGAGGGTGGCGATCTGGTCGTTGCGCGACCGGCCGGCGCGCAGCTTGCCGCCGACGTCGGGACCGACCTCCTCGATCAGCAGCCGCTCCAGCGCGCCGTGCACGTCCTCGTCGGCCGGGTCCGGGAGGAGCGACCCGTCCGCGAACCGCCCCGCCAGCACGTCGAGCCCGCGGTGCAGCTCGGCCTCCTCCTCGGTCGTCAGCAGCCCGGCTGCGGCGAGCGCCTTGGCGTGCGCGTGGGAGCCGCCGATGTCGTAGAGCCCCAGCCGCCAGTCGAAGTGGGTGGACCGGGACAGCGCCTCCAGCTCGGGCGACGGCCCGCCTGCGAAGCGGCCGCCCCAGAGCTTGCCCTCGTTCGTGCCTCCCGTGCTCACCGTGCTCCTCCCAGGACCGCGTCGATCGCGGTCGCCATGATGTCGGGCAGGTCCGGCGAGGCGGCGGTGCCGTCCGTCCGGAGGGCCTCCGGCGTCCACCACTGCGCTTGCAGGATGTTGCCGATCTCCGCCTCCTCCAGCCCGCCGAAGTGGACGTCGACCTCGGCGTCCAGGGGTACGGCGAAGAAGTGGTTGTCGCTCAGGTAGGCCACTCCCGCCCAGGAGAACGGGTGGCTGGCGCGGTGCACCGGTCCGACCAGCGCGTCCTCGGGTACGACGAGGCCGGTCTCCTCGAGCATCTCCCGCACCCCGGCGGCCGCGAGCGACTCCCCCGGGTCGACCGCCCCGCCGACGCTGACCCAGTGCAGGTCGCCCGGGTGGGCCGGGTCCTGGCCCTGGAGCAGCAGCACCTCGCCGGCCGGGTTGACCGGGAGGACGCGGGCCGCGACCCGGTTGATCGGTGCGCTCATCAGTCGGTCCCGAGCTCCATCGCGGCCTCGTCGAGGAGGGCCTCCTCCTCGCCGGTCAGGTCCGGGTTGGCGGTGATCTGCTCGGCGCCGCCGGCCTCGATCTCGCCGTAGAGGACGCCGTTCTCGACGGCGACCAGGCCCTGGTGGGTGGGCTGGTCGGCGTACTGCTCCAGCTTGGCGCGGGAGTCGGCGATGTCGAGGTTGCGCATGGTCAGCTGACCGATCCGGTCGGTCGGTCCGAACACGGCGTTCTCGGTGCGCTCCATCGACAGCTTGTCGGGGTGGTAGGAGAACGCCGGCCCCTCGGTGCGCAGGATCGTGTAGTCCTCGCCGCGCCGCAGCCGCACGGTGACCTCACCCGTCACCAGCGACGCGATCCAGCGCTGGATCGACTCGCGCAGCATGAACGCCTGCGGGTCGAGCCACCGACCCTCGTAGAGGAGCCGGCCCAGGCGGCGGCCGCTCGTGTAGTAGTTCTCGAGGGTGTCCTCGTTGTGGATCGCGTTGAGCAGGCGCTCGTAGGCGATCCAGAGCAGCGCCATGCCGGGCGCCTCGTAGACACCGCGGGACTTGGCCTCGATGATCCGGTTCTCGATCTGGTCGGACATGCCGAGGCCGTGGCGCCCGCCGACCGCGTTCGCCTCGAGCACCAGGGCGACCGGGTCGTCGTACCGGACGCCGTTGATGGCGACCGGACGGCCGGCCTCGAAGGTGACCGTGACGTCCTCGGCCGGGATCTCGACCGACGGGTCCCAGAACTTCACGCCCATGATCGGCTGGACGACCTCGAGGGACACGTCGAGGTGCTCGAGGGTCTTGGCCTCGTGCGTCGCACCCCAGATGTTGGCGTCGGTGGAGTAGGCCTTCTCCTTGCTGTCCCGGTAGGGCAGGTCGTGCTCGATCAGCCACTGGCTCATCTCCGCGCGACCGCCGAGCTCGTGGACGAACTCCGGGTCGAGCCACGGCTTGTAGATCCGCAGCTCGGGGTTGGCCAGCAGGCCGTAGCGGTAGAACCGCTCGATGTCGTTGCCCTTGAAGGTCGAGCCGTCACCCCAGATGTCGACGCCGTCCTCGTGCATGGCACGGACCAGCATGGTGCCGGTCACGGCCCGGCCGAGCGGGGTGGTGTTGAAGTAGGCGCGGCCGCCGGACCGGATGTGGAAGGCGCCGCAGGCCATCGCGGCGAGACCCTCCTCGACCAGCTGGCTTCGGCAGTCGACGGCGCGGGCGATCTCGGCGCCGTACTCGAGGGCACGGACCGGGACGCCGGAGATGTCGGGCTCGTCGTACTGACCGATGTCGGCGGTGTAGGTGCACGGGATCGCACCCTTGTCGCGCATCCAGGCCACGGCGACGGAGGTGTCGAGACCGCCGGAGAAGGCGATACCGACGCGCTCGCCCTTGGGGAGGGCGGTGAGGACCTTGGACACTTACTGGTTCCTTTCGGCAAGGGCGGTGAACTTCAGGGCGAGGGCTTGGCCCCCGGCGGGGTCGCGGCCGATCACCAGGACGGTGTCGTCGCCGGCGATGGTGCCGAGCACGTCGGGCAGGTCGACCCTGTCGATCGCGCTGGCCAGGAACTGGGCGGCGCCCGGAGGGGTCCGGAGCACGACGAGGTTGGCGCTGGCCTCGGCGCTGGCGAGCAGCTCGGCAGCCAGCCGGGCCAGTCGCTGGGACGCCGCGGCGCTCTCGGTGTGGACGGGGGTGCGGTCGCCGCCCTCGGCCGGGACGGCGTAGACGAGCGAGCCGGACGAGAGACGGACCTTGACCGCGTCCAGCTCGACCAGGTCGCGGCTCAGGGTGGCCTGGGTGACGTGCACTCCCCTGCCGGCGAGCAGGTCGGCGAGCTCGGCCTGCGAGTGCACCTCGCGGCTCCCGAGCAGGTCGATGATCAGCTGTTGACGGGCGCTCTTCGTCAGGGGGGTCAGGGCGTGCTCGCTCATGGCCCCTCCTCGTGACGGTGCGTCTCGAGCCAGGCCAGGATCGCCTTCTGGACGTGCCGGCGGTTCTCCGCCTCGTCCCACACCACGCTCTGCGGACCGTCGATCACCTCGGCGTCGATCTCGGAGCCTCGGTAGGCGGGCAGGCAGTGCAGGACGATCGCGTCGGGCGCGGCGTGGGCCATCAGCTCGGAGGTGACGCCGTACGGGCCGAAGATCGCGCGGCGCGCCTCGGCCTCCTCCTCCTTGCCCATGGAGACCCAGGTGTCGGTGACGACGACGTCGGCGTCCTTCACCGCGGCGACCGGGTCGTCGGTGACGACAGCGGAGCCGTACGCCGGCGCGTAGCCCTCCGGACAGCCGAACACGACCTCCATGCCGGCGATCGCACCGGCCACCGCCCAGGAGTTGCCCATGTTGCAGGCGGCGTCGCCGAGGAAGGCGACCTTGAGCCCGGCCAGCGTGCCCTTGTGCTCCTGCACCGTCAGCAGGTCGGCGAGGAGCTGGCACGGGTGGAACTCGTCGGTGAGCGCGTTGACCACGGGCACGCCGGCGTACGCCGCCATCTCGTCGATGCGGCTCTGCTCGAAGGTGCGCCACACGATGGCCGAGGCCTGCCGACCGAGCACCCGCGCGACGTCGGCGACCGACTCGCGGTGGCCGATGCCGGCGAGCCTGCCCTCGACGAGCAGCGGGTGCCCGCCCAGCTCGGCGATGCCGGCGGCGAACGACGCCTGCGTGCGCAGCGTCGGCTTGTCGAAGATCATCGCGACCGTGCGGGGGCCGGCGAACGGCTGGTGCTCGAACGGCTGCGCCTTCATCGCGGCCGCGAGCGCCAGCACCTCGGTCTGCTCCGCCGGGCTGAGGTCGTCGTCGCGCAGGAAGTGCCTCATCAGCGTGCGCCCTCTCCACCGGGGGCCGTGACGCCGGCGCTGTCGAGAACGGCGGGCCAGGCGTTGATGAACGCGTCGACGTCGGACTCGCTGATGACCAGCGGAGGCGCCAGCCGGATCCGCTCCGGCGTCGGCGCGTTCACGATGAACCCGGCGTCCTGGGCAGCGGCGACGACCTCGGCCGACTTCGGCTCGGCGAGGTCGAGACCGATCAGCAGTCCAGCCTCGCGCACCTCGGTCACGCGGGGGTCGAGCCCGAGTGCGTGCGCGAGCTTGGCGCCCATCGCCGAGACGTGGCCCAGCAGGTCCTCGTCCCGGATCGTGTCGAGGACGGCCAGCGCCGCCGCCGCGGCCACCGGGTTGCCGCCGAACGTCGTGCCGTGGTTGCCGGGGTCGAACAGCTTGCCCGACCCGCCGGTCGCGATGCACGCGCCGATCGGGATGCCGCCGGCGAGCCCCTTGGCGAGGGTGACGATGTCGGGCACCACGCGGTCGCTCACCAGGTCCGGGTGCTGGTGCGCGAACCATGCCCCCGTCCGTCCGATGCCCGTCTGGACCTCGTCCAGCCACAGCAGGGCGCCGTGGTCGTGCGCGATCCGCTGGGCGGCGGGCAGGTAGTCGGTCGGCGGTATGACGACGCCGGCCTCGCCCTGGATCGGCTCGACGAGCACGGCGGCGGTCGTGTCGTCGACGGCGGCTTCGAGAGCGGCGACGTCGCCGTACGGGACGAAGACGACGTCGCCCGGCAGCGGCTCGAACGGTTCGCGGTAGGCGGCCTTGGAGGTCAGCGCGAGCGCACCCATGGTGCGGCCGTGGAAGGAGCCGGCGGCCGCCACGATCCTGGTGCGGCCGGTGCGCCGGGTGAGCTTGAACGCCGCCTCGTTGGCCTCGGCGCCCGAGTTGGTGAAGAAGACCCGGCCCTCGACGCCGAGCAGCGTGACGAGCCGCTCGGCGAGCTCGATCTGGGGCTCGCTGGCGAAGAAGTTCGAGATGTGGCCGAGGGTGCCGAGCTGGTCGGCGACGGCCTTGACCAGCCGCGGGTGGGCGTGACCGAGGGCGTTGACCGCGATCCCGCCGAGCAGGTCGACGTACTCGCGTCCGTCGACGTCCCAGACGTGGGCGCCCTCGCCGCGGGTGAGCACCAGCTTCGGCGGGCCGAAGGTGTTCATCAGCGCGCCGGCGTAACGCTCGGACCACTCGGTCGCAGTGGTGCTCATGACTCGATCTCCCTGGCCTTGCGGGTCTTGGTGGTCACGCCCGGCAGCACCTGGGTGCCGACGCCCTCGTCGGTGAACAGCTCGAGGAGTACGGCGTGCGCCTGCCGGCCGTCGACGACGGTGGCTCGGGGCACGCCACCCTTGACCGCCTGCAGGCAGGCGCCCATCTTCGGGATCATGCCGCTGGCCAGCGTCGGGAGCATCGCCTCGAGCACCTCCGGGGCGATCTCGCCGATGACCTCCTCCGGGTCCGGCCAGTCGAGGTAGAGGCCCTCCACGTCGGTGAGGACGAGCAGCTTCTCGGCGCGGAGCGCGATCGCGAGCGCAGCCGCCGCCGAGTCCGCGTTGACGTTGTGCACGATGCCGTCGGCATCGGGGGCGACGCTGGAGACGACGGGGATCCGGCCGGCCTCGATCAGGTCGAGCACCGACTCCGGCCGCACCTTCGCGACCTCGCCCACCAGGCCGAGGTCGACCTCCTCGCCGTCGACGACGGTGTTGGTGGCCTCCGCCGTGAACAGGCCGGCGTCCTCACCGGAGAGGCCGACGGCCAGGGGCCCGTGCTCGTTGATCAGCCCGACCAGCTCGCGCTGCACCTGGCCGACGAGGACCATCCGGACCACGTCCATCGCCTCGGGGGTGGTGACCCGGAGACCGCCGCGGAACTCCGACTCGATGCCCAGCCGGTCGAGCATCTGCGAGATCTGCGGGCCGCCGCCGTGCACGACGACCGGCTTGAACCCGGCGAACCGCAGGAAGGCGATGTCCTCGGCGAACGCCTTCTTCAGGTCGGGGTCGGTCATCGCGTTGCCGCCGTACTTCACCACGACGATCTTGCCGTGGTAGGCCTTCAGCCACGGCAGCGCCGCAGCCAGGGTGGCGCCCTTCTTGGGGTCGGGGCGGCCGGGGTCGTGGAAGGTCGTCTCGATCACGATGTCCTTGGCGATGTCGTCAGTCATGAGCTGTACGCGCTGTTCTCGTGGACGTAGGCATGGGTCAGGTCGTTGGTCCAGACGGTCGCCTCGGCGTCGCCGGACTTGAGGTCGATGGTGACGGTCACGTGGCGGGGCTTCAGGTCGATCGTCGCCGGGTCCTCCCCCGGTCCGGAGCTCCGGCAGACCCACACGCCGTTCATCGCGACGTCGAGGTCGGCGGGGTCGAAGGCGGCGTTCGTCGTACCGATCGACGCGAGCACCCGTCCCCAGTTGGGGTCGTTGCCGAAGACCGCCGCCTTGAACAAGTTGCTCCGCGCGACGCTGCGGCCGACCTCGACCGCGTCGTCCTCGGTCGCGGCGTTGACGGTGGTGATCGCGATCTCGTGGTCGGCGCCCTCGGCGTCGGCGAGCAGCTGCATCGCCAGCGAGCTGCAGACCTCGGTCAGGGCGGCGGTAAACTCCTCGGCACTCGGGGTGACGCCGCTGGCGCCGCTCGCCATCACGGTCACCGTGTCGTTGGTCGACATGCAGCCGTCGGAGTCGAGCCGGTCGAAGCTCACCCGGGTCGACGCCCGCAGCGCGGCGTCGAGCTCGACCGCCGGGACCACCGCGTCGGTCGTGATGACGACCAGCATGGTGGCCAGCTGCGGAGCCAGCATGCCGGCGCCCTTGGCCATCCCCCCGATCGACCAGCCGTCGCGGGTCACGACGACCTGCTTGCTCACCGAGTCGGTGGTCATGATCGCGTGGGCCGCGTCGTCGCCGCCGTCGGCGGACAGCGCGGCGTGCGCCGCGTCGACCCCGGCGAGGAGCGTGGGCCGGTCGTTGCGGAGCCCGATCAGCCCGGTCGAGCAGACGACGACGTCGATCGCACCGATGCCGACGTGCGAGGCGACCCGCTCGGCCACCTCGTGGGTGGTCTGGAAGCCCTCGCTGCCGGTGTAGCAGTTGGCGCCCCCCGAGTTGAGGACGACCGCCTTGACGACGCCGTCCTTGACGACCTGCTCGCTCCACAGGACCGGGTTGGCCTTGCAGCGGTTGGCCGTGAAGACGCTGGCGGAGTCGAAGTGCGGCCCCTGGTTGACGACCAGGGCCAGGTCCAGTGCGGCCGGGTTGTCCTTGTTGTTCTTCAGGCCGCAGTGGACACCGGCGGCGACGAAGCCGGCGGGGGTGGTGATGCTCATGTTCGTGGTTCCTTCGGGAAGATCGACGAGTCAGCTCGACGATTCAGGCAGGGACGGCGGGGGTGATGTCGTGCCCCGATCGTCGCCACGCCTCCTCGGCGCGGTCCGCGTCGTTCTTGTGCACCAGGATCCAGTCGGTGTCGTAGGTGGCCAGGGGGAACACGCTGATCTCCGCCTCGGCGAGCGGGCCGAGCAGCGCGTGCAGCACCCCGGTCAGCCCGAGGTCCAGCGGGCCTGCCACTGCGAAGGCCGTCAGCGGCTTGTGCGACCGGGCCTTGGTCGGCACGCTCCGCGCGGCGCAGACGAGGGAGGTCTCGGTCGCAGTGGCCGTGACCGAGAAGATCGACGAGGACTCGGCCCAGGTCGGGATCTCGGCGCCGGGACCGAGCCGTACGACGGCGAGGGTCTCCGGGTAGCGGAACAGGGTGTAGGTGGTCATGGTGCCAGTCCTACCGCAGAGAGGCCGGTGGTCTCGTCGTACCCCAGCGCGAGGTTGAGGCACTGGACGGCGGCGCCGGCGGTGCCCTTCGCGAGGTTGTCGACGGCGCCGACGGCGACCAGCCGGCCCGCGGCCTCGTCGACGGTGACCTGGAGGTGCACCGCGTTGGAGCCGACGACCGACTTGGTCTGGGGCCACTGACCCGCCGGCAGCACGTGCACGAACGGCTCGTCGGCGTACGCCTTGGCGTAGGCAGCGTGGGCCTCGGTCGCCGTGAGCGGCCCGGCCAGCGGCGCCGAGCAGGTCGCGAGGATGCCCCGCGGCATCGGCACCAGCAGCGGCGTGAAGCTCACCCGCACCGCGGCGTCGGTGAGACCGCCGAGGTTCTGGGTGATCTCGGGGGTGTGCCGATGCACGCCGCCGACGCCGTAGGCCGTGACATTGCCCATGACCTCGCTGCCGAGCAGGTTCGTCTTGGCGGCCTTGCCGGCACCACTGGTGCCGGACGCGGCGACCACGACGACGTCGGGCTCGATCAGACCGGCGGAGATCGCAGGGGCGAGCGTGAGGGTCGAGATCGTCGGGTAGCAGCCCGGGACGGCGACCCGCTTGGCGCCGACGAGCAGCTCGCGCTGGCCCGGCAGCTCGGGAAGGCCGTAGGGCCAGGTGCCGGCGTGCGGACTGTCGTAGAAGCGCTCCCAGTCCCCCGCGTCGGCGAGCCGGAAGTCCGCGCCGCAGTCGATGACGAGCACGTCGTCGCCGAGCTGGGCGGCGAGCGGCCCGGACTGCCGGTGCGGGAGCGCGAGCACGACGACGTCGTGGCCGGCGAGGGTCTCGAGGCTGGTCGGCTCGAGGACCCGGTCCGCGAGCGGGGTCAGGTGCGGTTGCAGCGCGCCGAGCGGCTCACCGGCGTTGCTGCCGGCCGTGAGCGCGCCGATCTCCACGTGGGGATGCCCGAGCAGGAGGCGCAGCACCTCGCCCCCGGCGTACCCGCTGGCTCCGGCGACGGCCACCTTGACCCGATTCATATGCATGACTATACAGAGGTCTGCATCATTTCGCACGGCGAGTTCAGGAAACCGGTCGCCCGTGTCGGCGATCCACCGTACCGTCCGCGCAGTGACCCGACTTCCGTACCCGGACTACGCCGCTGCCATCCGCCGCGAGTCCCAGCGCTTCCGCGACGTGCTCGCCGACTGCGACCCGGCCGCCGCCGTCCCGTCCTGTCCCGACTGGACGGCGTCCGACCTCCTCTGGCACCTCACCACCGTGCAGCACTGGTGGTGGGCGGTGATCACCAACCGCCCCCGGTCCCCCAAGGAGACAGGCTACGAGGAGCCGCCGCGCCCCGAGCAGTACGACGCGCTGCTCGCCGCCTACGACGACGCCCACGCCGCGTTCGTCGCGGCGCTCGAGTCGGCCGACCCGGCCGACCCGGCGTACAGCTGGTCCTCGGACCCGGCCGACCACACGGTGGGGTTCACGTACCGCCGTCAGGCCCACGAGGCGCTCATCCACCGGCTCGACGCCGAGCTCACCGCCGGGTCGGTCACGCCGTTCGACCCGGTGCTCGCCGCCGACGGGGTCGACGAGACCCTCGACGTGATGTACGGCGCGCTCCCCGAGTGGGGCAGGTTCGACCCCGAGCAACGCTACGTCGAGTTCCGGATCACCGACGCCGGCAGCTCGGTGTGGACCCAGCTCGGCGTCTTCAACGGCGCCGCGCCCGACGACGGCCAGGTCTTCGTGGACGAGAAGGACATGCACGTCGTCCCCGATCCCGGCGTGCCGGCCGACGCCGTCATCACCGGTACCGCCCCCGACCTCGACGCCTGGCTGTGGCACCGCCGCGACGACGCCGGGATCACGGCGACCGGCGACCCGGCCGCGCTCGAGCACGTCACGGAGGTCCTCAGCAACGCGATCGACTGACCGGATCGGTACGTTCGCTCCCGTGATCCAGCGACTCGCGATCTTCCTCGGTTCCCGCGACGGCTCCGACCCCGGCTTCGCCGAGCACGCCTACGCCGTCGGCGGACAGCTCGCCGCCCGGGGCGTCGGGGTC
>NZ_JACEHF010000129.1 GCF_014180685.1 Nocardioides pelophilus
GTCGAGGCGGCGCAGACCCTACTGGAGGGCGAGGTCCGGTCGATGGACCTGCTGGTCGACGAGGTCGGCCAGGTCGTGGTCAACCAGGTGCACCTCGGCGCCGGCGCCGAGGCCGGCCGCCGCGGCGAGCCGTGGAAGAAGCGACTGGGCTCCATCGGCGTGGGTCCGGTCAACCTCGGCCGGCTCGGCTACCCGATCGGCGCCCTCCTCTCGGCGGTCAACCCGCCCGTGCTGCGGCTGCGGGTCGAGGCCGACGGCGAGGTCGTGACCGACGTCGACCACCCGGTGCTCATGGTCGCGCTCGGCAACGGTGCGACCGTCGGCGGCGGCCTGGAGCTCACCCCGGACGCCGATCCCGGCGACGGCCGGATCGACGTGATGATCGCCCGCCCCAGAGGCGCCGCGTCGCGGCTGGCCTACGCCGCGCGGCTCGGGATCGGGTCGCACGGCGACCACAACGAGGTGGTCACCCTCCGCGCCAAGACGGTGACCGTCAGCGGCACCGAGTTCTGGTGCAGCGCCGACGGTGAGATCTACGGGCCGGAGCGGCACCGGATGTGGCGCCTCGAGCCGGCGGCGTACTCGATGATCGTGCCTGCCTCGTAGCCCACTAGTGTTGCCGGATGTGGCACGAGGACGTGGAACTGACGCGGACCCGACGGACTGGGTGACCCGGACCGCCGACCTGGCGCTCCGGCACGCCGAGACGGTCAACGGCGGCGACCTCCCCGACCTGGTCACCTGCGCGTCCGGCATCAGCCCCTCCGGCCCGATCCACCTGGGCAACCTGCGGGAGTTCCTGACCGTGCACTTCGTGGCCGAGGAGATCCGGCGCCGCGGGGTCGAGGTGCGCCACCTGCACAGCTGGGACGACTACGACCGGTTCCGGAAGGTGCCGGTCGGGGTGGACCCCGCGTGGAGCGAGCACATCGGCCGGCCGCTCTCGGCCGTGCCCGACCCGAGCGGCGAGTTCCCCAGCTGGGCCGAGCGCTACAAGGCACCCCTGCGTGCAGCGCTCGCCGAGATGGGTTGCGAGATGGTCGAGGTCAACCAGACCGAGATGTACCGCGCCGGCGCCTACCGCGACCGGATCCTCACCGCGATCCGGAAGCGCGACGAGATCGAGGCGGTGATGTCGCGCTACCGCACCAAGAAGACGGAGTCGGCGGTCGAGGAGGACCCCGACGACGGCAGCCACGGCGCGACCGAGGACCTCGCCCGGTTCCCCTACAAGCCCTACTGCAGGGGTTGCGGGCGCGACACCGTCACGCTGACGTCGTACGACGACGAGACCACCGATCTGGCCTACACCTGCGACGTGTGCGGCGACTCCTTCGTGACCAACGTCGCGACCCAGAACGAGGGCAAGCTGGTCTGGAAGGTCGACTGGCCGATGCGGTGGACGTTCGAGGGTGTCGACTTCGAGCCGGCCGGTGTCGACCACGCCAGCCCGGGCTCGTCGTACACCGTCGGCAAGGAGCTGATCGGGCCGATCTTCGGCGGCACCGCCCCGTCGTTCGTCGGCTACTCGTTCGTGGGCGTCGCCGGGATGCCGAAGATGTCGTCGTCGAAGGGCGGCGTGCCGACGGCGGCCGAGGCGCTGCGGATCCTCGAGGCTCCGATCCTGCGCTGGCTCTACGTGCGGCGGCAGCCCAAGCAGGCGTTCAACGTGGACTTCGGCCAGGAGGTGCTGCGCCTCTACGACGAGTGGGACGCGCTCACCCGCAAGGCAGCCGACCCCGCCAAGCGCGACGCCGCTGTGCTCGCGTGGGAGCGGGCCTCCGCCACCGCCGCTGCCGGGAGACTGCCGGTGCCCGCGGTCGTCGTACCGTTCCGGATGCTGTCGTCGGTCGCCGACGTCACCGCCGGCTCGCACGACCTGATCTCCCAGACGGTCGGCAAGGTCGGCTTCACCCACGCCTCGGTGGCCGACCTCGAACCGCGGCTGTCGAAGGCCGCCACCTGGATGACCGACTACGTCGACCCCGAGGACCGCACCGACGTCCGCTCGTCTCCCGACGAGGCGCGGCTCGCCGCGCTCTCCGACGACGAGGAGGCGTGGCTGCGCCAGCTCCTGGACCGCCTCCCCGACTCCTTCGACGACGCCGATCAGCTCACCGCGCTCATCTACGGCGTCCCGAAGCTGTGCCGTGGCCTCGCCCTCGAGGACCCGCCGACCGACGAGGTCAAGGCGGACCAGAAGGCGTTCTTCAAGCTGCTCTACGAGCTCCTGGTCTCCGCCGAGCGCGGCCCTCGCCTCCCCACCCTCTTCGCCGCGCTCGGTCCCGAGCGGGTGCGGGTGCTGCTGACGCCGTCGGCCTGATCCGACGGGGCCGCCTGGCTGGCTGGGCGTTGCGCCCGCTGTAACTCAGGGTTCGGTCCGCTCCCCCGGCGCTCGGTGCACTAGCACGGCGTTGTGACGCGTCAGAGCACCGAGGGAGCAGACCCAAGACCATGGGAGTGCGCAGCGAGCGCCTCAGCTCGTACGGCGGCGAACGGTGTGCGCCCGGATCTCGGCCGCCTCGCGCGCGAGCTCCGGGTCGAGGACGGCGCCGAACTGAGCGACGCTGTCGGCGTGATCGGCCTGGAGGCGCCGGATCGCTGCCGCTCGACGCTCGCCCCAGTAGTCCTCCCAGTACAGCCGGGTGACCACCAGTCGTCGGTCGCGAACCAAGCGCTCGCGCTTTCGCTCGTTCCACATGACGTCACGAGGTGACTGCGTCGCGACGCCACCCTCGGCAACCGGCGTCACCTTGATCTTGCCGTCGGTCTCGATGATGTGGTTGCCGACCCGGATGTCGCACCACTTGACGCCGTAGGACGTGCGGACGGGGAACTGGGTCTCCGGCACGCCGATCCCAGCCTCGTAGACCAGCTCTCGTCCCAGCGACTCATGCGGGTTGTCGGCGTCGGGGTCGGCCAGCTTGACGCAGAGGCGCGCAGCCCTGCTTCCCGGCCAGTTCTCCATCGGCTCGACGGCGACCTGGAGCTCACCCCGGGTGACCCCCATCCGCATGGCCGAGTCGCAGGAGACGAACCCGTCCTTGGTGCCGCGCTCCCGCGCGATGTCGACCGCGGTCCTGGCCAGATCGAGCACCGGGCGACCGTCGACGACGATCCGTTGCTGGTCGGTGAAGCGAGCCAGGTGGTGCTTGACGCCGTACTCGGTCCAGGCATTGGTGAACCCAGGACGGGTCACGTGGACGAACGGCTCGCGCGGCGTCAGGATCGCCATACCCTGCTCATGGGCGGACGAGTCGTGGCTGAGCACCCAGCCGCGACGCATCTGCAGGATCGCGGCGCGTGCCCGCAGCCGGGGCCGGCCGACGTACTCGTCGAGCGCCTCCCAGATCTCCGCCGTGGTGTAGACGCCGCGACGAACCCGCACCCACTGGCCCTGCCGCACCGATCGGCGGATCTCGGAGGGCGCGGCGCCCAGGTCGAGCAGCTGATCACGCGACAGAACGCCGCCGTGGGTGGCGAAGGCCGCGAGGACTCGGGGATCCATGACCGCGCACCCTGCCGGTCTTCCGCACGCCGCGGAAGACCCCCGGTGCTGGCCTGTGGACAGCCGCCGGGAACCCGCCCCCCGACAGCCGAGCGGACTCCGTCACGCCCCGCACTACCTCGGCGTCGGCGCCACTCCCACGGGGTCGTGACTGGTCAGAACCCTGAGGGAGCGAACGAACGCCTGACCGAGCGGACCGAACGCTGAGTTACAGGTACGACCGCGTCAGCCGAGCAGCTCGTCGTACGCCGCCGGGCTGGAGTCGCGCAGGAAGGCGGAGCAGCGCTCCCACTCGGCGTCCTCGCCGATGGCGCGAGCGGCCGTGGCGAGCAGGGCGAGGGAGCGGAGGAAGCCGCGGTTGGGCTCGTGCTCCCACGGCACCGGGCCGTGGCCCTTCCAGCCGTTGCGGCGCAGCAGGTCGAGCGAGCGGTGGTAGCCGACCCGGGCGAAGGCGTAGACGGTCACCCAGTCGATCTCGTCGGCACCCTGCGCGGCCTGGTCGGCGAGGGTGGCCCACGCCAGCGGCGACTCCGGGTGAGCCCGTACGACGGCCTCGGGCTGGTCGCCCGCCGCGAGCGCCGCTGCTGCGGGGTCCTCGGGGAGGCGGGTGGGGGGCGGTCCGGCCATCAGGTCAGGTCCAGTCATGCTGCGATTGTGCNCAGTCATGCTGCGATTGTGCCGGAGGCCGGGCGGGGGGCCGATTCGCGGATGAGGGCGTTCTCATCGAGTGCTCACGCTGACCTCACGCCGCGCCGCGACAGTGGGACGACAACCACTGCCAAGGAGCCCGCCATGAACCGTCTCACGAAGTCACTGATCGCCCAGGTCGCCACCGTCGCAGCCGCGACCGGCCTCGCTGTCACGTTCAGCAGCCCCGCGCACGCCGAGGAGCGGCGATGCACCGGCACCATCCGCGCGGTCCAGGTCGACGGGGACGTCGTGGTGCCCGCCGGGGCCACCTGCACCCTCGTCGGCACCCGCGTCGACGGCAGCGTCAAGGTCTACCGGAACGCGACCCTCTACGCCCGCGGCGTCCGGGTCAACGGCAACGTGCAGGCCGACAACTTCAACCGGGTCCTGGTCACCCATCGCTCCGTCGACGGCGTGGTCCGTCGCTCCCAGGTCGGCGGGAGCATCCAGGTGAAGCAGGGCGGCGGTGGCGAGGTACGCCGGACCGTGGTCAACGGCGACATCCAGGTGTTCTCCAACGACGGCCGCTGGCAGATCTACAGCAACGTCGTCGGCGGCAACCTGCAGTGCAAGTCGAACGACCCGCGGCCGGTGGGCGGCAGCAACCGGGTCGAAGGCGACAAGGAAGACCAGTGCCGGACGTTCTGACGTCACGCTGACAGCCGCGCCCGCCTCGCGCCGTCCGACCCGGACAGCGCGGGGCGGGCGTACCGTCGGGTCCATGAACCCCTACGAGCGCTACCTGCTCCCGTGGATCATCGAGCACACCTGCGGGGTCGGGGCGATCCAGAAGAAGCGCTCGAACCTGGTGCCTCGGGCGCAGGGTCGAGTGCTGGAGGTCGGGATCGGCACCGGTCACAACCTGCCCTTCTACGACCGTGACCGGGTCACCGAGGTGATCGCCCTCGACCCCGCCGAGCAGATGCACGGCCGCGCTCGGAAGCGCGCGGACGAGGCCGGCATGAGTGTCCGCGTGCTCGGCCTCCCGGCCGAGACGATCCCGCTCGAGGACGCCGAGGTCGACACGATCGTGATGACCTTCACGCTCTGCACCATCCCCGACCCGACGACGGCTCTGGCGGAGATGCGCCGCGTGCTCAAGCCGGGCGGTGAGCTGCTCTTCTGCGAGCACGGAGCCGCCCCGACGCAGAGCGTGCGGAAGTGGCAGGACCGCCTCAACCCGATCCAGAACAAGGTGGGCGGCGGCTGCAACCTCAACCGCGAGATCCCCGCCCTGGTGCGACAGGAGTTCACCATCGCCGACCTCGGCGAGGGCTACCTGCCGGGCCCCAAGTTCGCCGGCTACCTCTACTGGGGCACCGGCACCTGAGCCGGGGTCAGCCGATCGTCGTACCGGCCGAGCGCAGGTTCTCGCAGGCCTCGACGACGCGCGCGGCCATGCCGGCCTCGGCCGCCTTGCCCCAGGCGCGCGGGTCGTAGGCCTTCTTGTTGCCGACCTCACCGTCGACCTTCAGCACACCGTCGTAGTGGCTGAACATGTGCGCGGCGACCGGCCGGGTGAAGGCGTACTGGGTGTCGGTGTCGACGTTCATCTTCACGACGCCGAAGTCGACCGCGGCACCGATCTCCTCGGCCGACGAGCCGGAACCGCCGTGGAAGACCAGGTCGAACGGCTTGGCGTCGGCCGCCAGGCCGAGCTCCTTGACCACGGCCTCCTGCGCCGCCTTGAGGATCTCGGGACGGAGCTTGACGTTGCCGGGCTTGTAGACGCCGTGCACGTTGCCGAAGGTCAGCGCGGTCAGGTAGCGCCCGTTCTCGCCGGTGCCGAGCGCACGCACCGTGGCCAGGGCGTCGTCGGGCGTGGTGTAGAGCTTCTCGTCGATCGCGCCGACGATGCCGTCCTCCTCGCCACCGACCACGCCGACCTCGATCTCGAGGATGATCTTGGCCGCGGCTGCCTTCGCGAGCAGCTCCTCGGCGATCTGCAGGTTCTCCTCGAGGGGTACGGCGGACCCGTCCCACATGTGCGACTGGAACAGCGGGGCCTCGCCCCGGGCCACCCGCTCGGCGGAGATCTCGAGCAGCGGGCGGACGAAGCCGTCGAGCTTGTCCTTGGGGCAGTGGTCGGTGTGCAGCGCGATGTTGATCGGGTAGCTCTTGGCGACCTCGGCGGCGTAGGCCGCGAACGCCTGCGAGCCGGTGACCATGTTCTTCACGCTCGGACCGGAGAGGTACTCGGCGCCACCGGTCGAGATCTGGATGATCCCGTCGGAGCCTGCGTCGGCGAAGCCCTTGAGGGCGGCGTTGAGGGTCTGGGAGGACGACACGTTGATCGCCGGGAACGCGAACGCTCCGGCCTTCGCGGCGTCCAGCATCTCGGCGTACTTCTCGGGGGTCGCGATCGGCATTGCGGCGCTGCTCCTGCTCACACGGGGGTCTGTTTCGTCGGTTCCACCCTAGTGCGTCCCCCGACAGGCGGTCGTCCGCGTAGGGACGAGGTGGCGAATCTCGGAAATCCGACCCGAACTCGCGCGATCCCCCATAGATTCCGGCGAGCGCACCGATCTGGGAGAAGAAGAACTTGAAGCTGCGACTCGGCGCCGCCGTCATCCTGGCCGCCCTCACCCCGTTGACCGCGGTCACCGCCCCGTCCCCCGCCAGTGCGGGCGTGGACATCACCCCTCCCGAGGTCGGGAGCTGCCACGCGTACACGAAGGCCGAAGGCGCCGGCAAGAGCGACTTCACCCCGGTCGTGGAGTGCACTGAGCCGCACACTGCGATCACGGTGGCGGTCGTCGAGTTCGAGGTGGCCCCCGACTGGGACGACCCCGACGCTCTGGACCAGGCCTTGAGCGACGAGTGCTATCCCGCGTGGTACGACGCGCTCGGCGGCAACATCAAGACGATCCAGCGGTCGGCCTACATCACCTACATCTTCATCCCGACCCGGGCGCAGCGCGATGCCGGAGCCGCGTGGTTGCGATGCGACGTGGCGCTCCAAGGCGGGACCAAGCTCATGAACCTGCCCGACCGTCTCGCACTCGGTGGGCTCCCGCTCCCCGACCGCGTGGCCAAGTGCCGCGCCAACGAGCGGGCCGACTATGCCTACACGGTCTGCTCCCGGCCGCACGCGTTCCGCGCGACGCACTCGGTGAAGTACCCCCACTCCTCGTACCCGGGCCTCCGCGCGTCCAAGCGGTTCGCGCTGCGGGAGTGCCGGGAGCGCATCCGCACGCCGTACATGTTCTACGAGTGGGTGGGGTCCCGCGCGGCATGGCGCGCCGGCTACCGGCACGCGGTCTGCTTGAAGCAGACCACCCGCTGATTCAGGTCACTCGACCTGAATATGACGGCGCACACGTAACTCCGCTCGGTGAAACACGTTTCACCGAGTAGTGCAGCCGGGCAGGGCGAGTCGTCGTGCCCGTAGAAGGAGGCTCCCCATGCGTCGTGCCCTGGTCGCGGTTCTCGGACTGTTCGCCCTGATCCTGGCGGCACCGCCCGCCGGGGCCCACGAGGAACGGGAGTCGGAGTTCCCGCCGGGCAACGGGTCGGTACCGGTCCACCGCACCGCCAAGGAAGCCGCCGACGTGCTCGTCGTCTGCCGGCCCGACTCGAAGGACCGGATCGCCCGGATCACCAACGACGCGGTCCGCCAGCGCAACGTCCGCCTCCTGCGGAAGTGCGAGTTCCGCAACCTGCAGGCCGCGGTCGACGCGGTCCGGGTGCAGAGGACCAACATCTACCTGCTGCCCGGCGTCTACCGCGAGCGTCCCTCGTGGAACAAGCCCTGCACGGAGGAGTACGACGGCGGCGTCGTCAGCTACGAGCTGTCCCACTCGTGCGGCGAGGTCGTCAACCTGGTCACGATCGCCGGGGACGACCCCGACGACGAGGACATCGTCTGCGACTCGGCGGTCTGCAACCTGCAGATCGAGGGGACCGGCGCCCGGCGCAGCGACGTGCTCTTCCGCGGCGGCTTCAAGAAGGACGGCGACTGGGTCAAGCACAACGGCATCAAGGCCGACCGGGCCGACGGCTTCTTCCTGGCCAACATGACCTTCGAGCTGTTCCGCGAGAACGCCGTCTACGTCCACGAGACCGACGGCTACCGGATCGAGGACTTCGAGACCCGCTACAACGACCTCTACGGGTTCCTCGCCTTCACCTCCGACCACGGCCTGGTCCAGAACTGCAACGCGCACCACAACGGCGACTCCGGCATCTACCCCGGCAGCGCGGCCGACGTGAACGCCGACAACACCAAGACCGGTCCCCTGACCCGCTGGGCGGTCGAGGTTCGCAACTGCAACATGCACCACAACGCGCTCGGCTTCTCCGGGACGGCCGGGAACTCGGTCTACGTGCACCACAACGACATCCACCACAACGGCATCGGCTTCGTCGTCGAGTCGATCCTCGGTGGCCACCCCGGCATGCCGCAGGACCACGGCTGGTTCTCGAAGAACCGGATCTACTCCAACAACGTGAACTACTACGGCAACGTCAACGGCGAGGACGCTCCCTGCCAGGAGGAGAGGCCGGTCGACCGTGGCCACCAGGACGGTGTCGTGTGCCCGCCGTTCGGACTCCCCGTCGGCACGGGCGGCATGATGATCGGCAACCACAACTTCGTCGAGGGCAACCAGGTCTGGAACAACTACCGCCAGGGCTTCATGCTCTACTGGGTCCCGCCGGCCTTCCTGCGCGGTGACTACGACCCGACGCACCAGACCGACAACTCGAACTACAACCGGTTCTCCGGCAACAAGATGGGCATCGCGCCGAACGGCGAGGCCTCGCCCAACGGCCTGGACTTCTGGTGGGACGACCAGGGCCTCGGCAACTGCTGGGAGGACAACGAGACCCCGGACGGCGTCGAGATCAGCCACAACGCGACCCTCGGCTCGCTGCCGGAGTGCCCCAACGGGTCGATGCTGCCGATCAGCAACGTCATCAAGACCACGTCACTGCTGCCCTGCGCGCAGTACGACCGCTACACCAACCCGGCGCCGCCGGGCTGCGACTGGATCGTGACGCCCCCGAAGCCCACCAAGGAGAGCATCGCCGCGGCGGCGGCGGACGCCGGCCAGGGTCCCGACAGCCCGATCGTCCCGGTCGCTCTGGTCGCCGTGGGACTCCTCGGCGCGGCCGCGGTCCGGGTCCAGGTCCGGAGGGCGCGCGGACGATGAGCCTGCTCGACCGTGAGGTGACCGCGACGTACGACGACGACGCGGTCACCCCCGCCACCCCGATCAGGCGACGCGCCTGGCGGGTCGGTGTGGTCGCGGTGCTCGGCCTGGTGCTGGGGTGGGCGCTGCTCCCGTTCGGGGTCCGGCTGGGCCAGGACGTCGAGCCGGGACTGCCCGTCGATGCCGGCCTGCTGGTCGGGGAGTACGGCGAGGACGGCATGTACGGGCTGCGCTACCAGCACCAGGCGGAGGTCACCTTGCGGTTGCCGATCCGCAACCGGGGGCCGCTCCCCCTGCGGATCACGGCTGCCAGCATCGACGACGGGCGCTACCCGCTGCTGGCGCCGCGGGGCGACGGCAACCTGCCCCTCACGATCGGGCCCTGGGAGTCGGCGGAGCTCGAGATGCCGTTCACCTTCGACAACTGCCGGTACTACCACGAGCGCTCGGCGGAGACCTACGACAAGGTCTCCCTCGAGGGATCGGTCCTCGGTCGGGGCTTCGAGGAGGACGTCGCGTTCGACTACCCGGTGATCCTGCACGGCCAGGTGATCCTGGACTGCCCGGACCGCACGCTCATCCGCAGCGACGACCACCCGCTGCGCCGCTGATCCCGGGCCACCGCCTCAACCGCGCCAGGCCGACTCGTCGGACAGGTCGGCGTGGGTCCGCACCCATGCGTGCATCGCGATCGCGGCCGCCGCGGACGCGTTGATCGACCGGGTCGACCCGAACTGCGCGATCGAGAACGTCCCGTCGCAGGCCTCGCGAGCCGCGGCGGACAGCCCCGGCCCCTCCTGGCCGAACAGGAAGCACACCCGCCGCGGGACGGCCATCGTCTCCAGGTGCGCCGACCCGGGGAGGTTGTCGATGCCGAGCAACGGCACCCCGGCGGCGTCGTACTCCTGCAGGTAGGCGTGGAGGTCCGCGACGGTCGGGTGGTGCCGCACGTGCTGGTAGCGGTCGGTCACCATCGCACCGCGCCGGTTCCACCGCCGGTTGCCGACGATGTGCACCTCCCGGGCCAGGAACGCGTTGGCGGAGCGGACGATCGTGCCGATGTTGAAGTCGTGCTGCCAGTTCTCGATGGCGACGTGGAAGGAGTGACGGCGGGTGTCGAGGTCGGCCACGATCGCCTCGAGCGTCCAGTAGCGGTAGCGGTCGACGACGTTGCGGCGGTCGCCCTCCGCGAGCAGCCGGGCGTCGTACTGGGCGCCCTCCGGCCACGGCCCTTCCCAGGGTCCGACGCCGACCTCGGCGGGGCCGTGCGGCATGGGGTCGTACGGCGCCCGTACGTCGTCCTCTTCCTCGGCCACGAACGGCACCCTAATGCGCCGACGATTGGGGCCCTGCCAGTAGCGTGGCGGCGTGAACTCGCTGGTGGCGACCCCACTCGTGCTGCCGATGCTGTTCGGCATCAAGTGGCTGGATCCGGAGTGGCTGCAGCACGAGTACGGCGCGGCGTTCATCTGGATCGCGCTCGCCATCGTCTTCGTCGAGTGCGGCCTGTTCTTCCCCTTCCTCCCGGGCGACACGCTGCTCTTCGCGCTGGGGCTGTTCATCGCGGGCAGCAACACGACCGGCTACTCCGTCGTCGGGATCTCCAACGAGCCGGTCGAGCTGGTCATCGCCATGGGCCTGCTGATCATCGCGGCGTTCGCGGGCAACGTCGCCGGCTACGAGATCGGCCGCAAGATCGGCCCCCCGCTCTACGAGCGGAACGGCCGGATCCTGAAGCGGCAGTACTTCGACAAGACCAGCGAGTTCTTCGCGAAGCACGGCAACAAGGCCCTCGTCATCGGACGGTTCGTCCCGTTCGTCCGCACCTACGTCACGGTCGTCGCCGGCGTCACCTTGATGCAGCGCCACCGGTTCGTGGTCTGGAGCGCGATCGGGGCGGTCCTGTGGGTCGTCTCGATCACGCTGCTCGGCTACTTCCTGGGCGCCGCTATCCCCGCGCTCGGCGAGAACATCGACTACGTCACCATCGTCATCCTCGCGTTCTCCGCGATCCCCCTGGTGTGGGAGTGGTGGCGCCACAAGCGCCCCGGAGCGCACGCCGCCGAGATCGACCCCACCCTGGACTAGGACGGCGTCCGGAACGTCGTGGTGAAGAGCGAGTAGGTCCCGTCGCCGATGGCGTTGGTCGCCCGCACCCGGCACCGGTACGCCTTGGCGGGCGTGAGCCGGATCGCC
>NZ_JACEHF010000013.1 GCF_014180685.1 Nocardioides pelophilus
CCGCCTTCCCCGCCGCCGCGGCGACGGTGCTCGCCGCGGGGTGCTCCGGCGCCGGAGCCGGCGGTTCCGGAACTGCGCCGGTCGCGACGCAGCGCGCTCCTGAGGAGTTCGTCTGGCAGTCGGTCGGCCCGGGTCGGGCAGGGCTCGACCCGGTCGCCCTGCGCACCATCGCACGCGACGCTCGGCGCGCCGGAAGCACCTGCCTGCTCGTCGTGCGCGACGGCCGGATCGCGGGCGAGTGGTACTGGCGCGACGGCGCCGCCGACGCCGCGGTGGCGGGCTTCTCGGTCACCAAGTCGGTGACCAGCACCCTGGTCGGCATCGCCGAGTCCGAGGGCCACCTCGACATCGACGACCGTGCGTCCAGGTACGTCCGCGCGTGGCGGGGCACGCCGGCGGCGGCCGTGACCGTGCGCGACCTGCTGAGCAACGACAGCGGCCGGACGTGGTCGCGGGTCACCGACTACGTCGGCCTGATCATGGCGGAGGACCGCACGTCGTACGCCGTGGGCCTCGGCCAGGAGAAGCCGCCCGGCTCCGTGTGGGCCTACAACAACGCAGCCATCCAGACCCTCGACGAGGTGCTGCGCCGTGCCACCGGCGTCCCCACCGCGGACTACGCCGAGGAGCGCCTCTTCGAGCCCCTGGGCATGACCGACACCCGGATGACCGGCGACGCGAGCGGCCGCTCGACGAGCACGGCGTTCGGGCTTGAGACCACCTGTCGCGACCTGGGTCGGTTCGGCCTGCTGTTCAGCCGGGGCGGTGCCTGGGAGGGAGCGCAGGTCGTGCCCCGATCGTGGGTGGACGAGGCGGTGGGTAGGCCCTCGCAGCGGCTCAACCCGGACTACGGGCTGCTGTGGTGGCTCAACCACGACGGCTCGCTGGTCCCCGGCGCACCCCGCGACGTCTTCGCGGCGATCGGCTTCGGCGGCCAGGTGCTGCTGGTCGACCCGCGCTCCGAGACCGTCGTGGTCCGGCTCGGCGTGCCCGGCGAGGGCGACTACGACGTCCGGGACGCCGCCCGGGTGGTCACCGAGGCGGTACGCCGGCCGCGCTGACCCGGGTCGACGCGGACGGCTCTGCGGTCAGATGCGCTCGATGACGGTGCCGGTGGCCATCGCGCCGCCGGCGCACATCGAGATCAGGGCGGTCGACTGGTCGCGCCGCTCGAGCTCGTGGAGCGCGGTCGTGATGAGCCGGACGCCGGTGGCGCCGACCGGGTGCCCGAGCGCGATCGCGCCGCCGTTGACGTTGACCAGGTCCATGTCGACGCCGTGGACGCCCGCCCACGAGAGCACGACGGAGGCGAACGCCTCGTTGACCTCGAACAGGTCGAAGTCGCTGATCGCCATCCCGGTCTTGTCGAGCACCCGCTGGGTGGCGTCGACGGGGCCGTCGAGGTGGAAGTAGGGGTCGGAGCCGACCAGGCAGTGGTACTTGATCCGGGCGCGGGGCTTGAGGCCGAGGGCCTTGGCCCGGTCCTCGTCCATGATCAGCAGCGCGGCCGAGCCGTCGGAGATCTGCGAGGAGGTGCCGGCGGTGTGCAGGCCGTCGGGCAGCACGGACTTCAGCCCGGCCAGGCCCTCGAGCGTGGTCTCGCGCAAGCCCTGGTCGGTGTCGACGATGCGGGTCTCGCCGGTCGGCTTGCCCTCCTCGTCGAGGACGGGCGCCTCGATCGCCGCGATCTCGCGCTTGAAGCGGCCCTCGTCGACCGCGACCCGGGCCTTCTGCTGCGAGGCCAGCCCGAACGCCTCGAGGTCGGCGCGGGTGATGCCGCGGTTCTTGGCGATCCGGTCGGCGCCCTCGAACTGGTTGGGCATGTCGATCGACCAGTCGTCGGGACGCGGGTCGCCGAGGCCCGGAGGCACGTTGCCGCCCAGCGGGATCCGCGACATGGCCTCGACGCCGCAGGCGATGCCGACGTCGATGCTCCCCGAGGCGACCAGGTCGTTGACCAGGTGTGCCGCCTGCTGGCCCGAGCCGCACTGGGCGTCGATGACCGTGCCCCCGGTGTGCTGGGGGAGGCCCTGGTAGAGCCAGGCGCGCCGCACCATGTCGTTGGACTGCTCTCCGGCCTGGGTCACGCACCCGCCGATGACCTGCTCGACCAGGTCGGCGTCCACGCCGCCGCGGCGAAGCACCTCTTCCTGCATGAAGCCGAGCAGCTGCGCGGGGTGCAGGCCGGCGAGCCATCCCTTGCGCTTGCCGAGAGGAGTGCGGACGGCGTCGATGATCACGGGGTTGCCCATGGGACCAAAGTAGAACACGTTCTCGTTTCTGCCAAGAATCGCGACACGAAACGCTTTCGTATTTGACCGATGCTCTGTAGTCTCTTGCTAGAACATGTTCCAGCTGGGTGGGCCGCACAGGCCCGCCCGAGCGATCGAAAGGTTCCCACTGACGTGACCGCTGTCGACCTCATTCCGCCCGGATTCGACCCCACGAACCCGGACATCAACGCCGTGGCGCTGCCGCACGAGCAGTTCAAGGCTCTCCGTGCCACCGCGCCGATCCACTGGGTCGAGCAGCCACCGGAGAACCGCGCCGGCTTCCTCGACACCGGCTACTGGGCCTGCACCCGCCACCAGGAGGTGCGCGAGGTCTCCAAGGACAACGAGCACTGGTCGACCGCGGAGAACGGCGTCATCATCCGGTTCGCCCCGGACATGACCCGCGACCAGGTCGAGGTCCAGCGTGCGCTGCTGATCCACCACGACCCGCCGGACCACACCAAGATGCGCGGCATCGTGTCCCGCGGGTTCACCCCGCGAGCGATCGCCTCGCTGAAGGAGAACCTCAAGGACCGGGCCTACAAGATCGTCGCGGAGGCCGCTGCCAAGGGATCCGGCGACTTCGTCGAGGACCTGGCCGCCGAGCTGCCGCTGCAGGCGATCGCCGACTTCCTCGGCGTGCCGCAGGAGGACCGCAAGAAGCTCTTCGAGTGGTCGAACCAGATGATGGCCTACGACGACCCCGACTTCGACGTGGACCCGGCGGTCGCCTCGATGGAGCTGCTCGCCTACTTCGACGGGCTCGCGAACGAGCGTCGCGAGAACCCGCAGGACGACATCGTCACCAAGCTGATCCACGCCGGTGAGGACGGCCACGGCTCGCTGACCAACGACGAGTTCGGGTTCTTCGTGATCCTGCTCGCGGTCGCCGGCAACGAGACCACGCGCAACGCCATCAGCCACGGCATGCACGCGTTCTTCCAGAACCCCGACCAGTGGGAGCTGTGGAAGGCGGAGCGCCCCGAGACCATGGTGGACGAGGTCATCCGGTGGGCGACCCCCGTCACGGTCTTCCAGCGCACGGCGATCAAGGACACCGTCCTCGCCGGTCAGGAGGTCAAGAAGGGCGCCCGGGTCGGGCTGTTCTACGCGTCGGCGAACTTCGACGAAGAGGTGTTCGACGACCCCTTTACCTTCGACATCACCCGCGACCCGAACCCGCACGTCGCGTTCGGCGGCCACGGCGCGCACTACTGCATCGGCGCGAACCTGGCGCGGATGGAGGTCAAGCTGATCTTCGATGCCCTCGCAGACCTGGTCCCCGGTATCAGCCAGGCAGGCGAGCCGGTGCGCCTACGATCGGGCTGGCTCAACGCCATCAAGGAACTCCAGGTCAACTACAAGTAGGCCGGAACAGGACGTGCGATGACCGCCGACCAGTCAGCCGGCTCCGTGCCGGACTTCGACTTCACCGACCCTGACGTCAACTGGTCGGCGGTGCCGCACGAGCGGTTCCGCGAGCTCCGGCGTACCGCTCCGGTCAGCTGGATCCAGCAGCAGCCGGGGGCGTACGACGGATTCGCGCCCGAGTCGGGCACGGGCTACTGGGCGGTGACCAGCCACCCCGACGTCGCGGCCGTGTCCAAGGACAGCAAGCGCTTCTCGTCCGCCGAGAACGGCGCGATCATCCGCTTCCCGGAGGGGATGGAGCGCGAGATGGTCGAGATGCAGCGGGTGATGATCCTCAACCAGGACCCGCCCGAGCACACGATGATGCGCCACATCGTCTCGCGCGCGTTCACCCCGCGCTCGATCGCGCAGCTGGAGCAGATCATGCGCGACCGGGGCCGCCGGATCGTGACCGACGCCGTGGCGCGCGGCTCGGGCGACTTCGTCGAGGAGGTGGCGGCGGAGCTGCCGCTGCAGGCGATCGCCGACCTGCTCGGCGTACCTCAGGAGGACCGCAAGAAGCTCTTCCACTGGTCGAACCAGATGCTGGCCAACGAGGACCCCGACTACGCCGAGGTCGACGGTCAGGAGGCCGCGGCCGAGGTGCTGATGTACGCGATGGCGATGGCCGCCGACCGCAAGGCCTCGCCGCGTGACGACATCGTGACCAGGCTGCTGGAGGCGGACAAGGACGGTCGCGGGCTGACCGACGACGAGTTCGGCTACTTCGTCATCATCCTCGCCGTCGCCGGCAACGAGACCACCCGCAACGCCATCAGCCACGGGATGAACGCCTTCCTCGACAACCCGGACCAGTGGGAGCTGTGGAAGCGGGAGCGCCCCGAGACGATGGTCGACGAGGTCGTCCGCTGGGCCACGCCGGTCACCGTCTTCCAGCGCACCGCGCTCGAGGACGTGGAGGTCGGGGGAGTCGCGGTGAAGAAGGGCCAGCGCGTCGGCCTCTTCTACGCCTCGGCGAACTTCGACGAAGCGGTCTTCGACGACCCGTTCCGGTTCGACATCCTGCGCGACCCCAACCCGCACGTCGGTTTCGGCGGCCACGGCGCGCACTACTGCCTCGGCGCCAACCTGGCCCGCCAGGAGATCCGGGTGATCTTCGACGCCCTGGCCGACCACGCCCCGGACATCACCAAGCTGGAGGAGCCGAAGCGGCTCCGACACGGCTGGATCAACGGCATCAAGCAGCTCCAGGTCCGCTACTCGCGCTAACGTGCAGTCATGAGCGACACCGACACCGAGAGGTTCTCGGGCTACTCAGAGAACCACTACCAGCACACCATGCACACGCTTGCCTGGATCTCCCTCTGGTTGATCGTCGGCATCGGCGTGGCGTTCGGGATCTACGGGTTCGTCGTCGGCCTGGACTAGGCGCGCGCGGTCGGTCGGGAGGCCCTCGTCGCGGTGCTCCTCGATAGTCTCCCGGCATGGGTGTGAGCGCGGGGGAGTCGGCGGACCTCCCCGAGCCGGTAGCGACCGAGCTGCGCCGCACGGCCGCCGAGCTGTTGGAGAACGTGTCGTCGTACGCCGACGACATGCTCGCCTACATCCTCGAACGCATCCCGGAGGCCGGCGCCGACGACGACCTCCGCGGGCTGACGCTCGGGTCGTGCTCGTCGAACCTGGAGGCAGCGCTGTCGATGGTGCGGCACGGCATCGACGTGGCTGCCGCGACCGCACCGGTCACTGCGCTCGAGCACGCGCGGGCCATGGCGGCCCGCGGCTACAGCGTCGACGTGATGCTGCGCTTCTACCGGATCGGTCACGCCTACTTCAGCGAGCGCATCGTGGCCGGGATCACCCACGTGGTGCCCGACCCCGGCCTCGCCCTTGCGGTGGTGGCCGACCTGGAGCGCTACGCGTTCGCGTACGTCGACCGCATCTCCAGCGAGGTCGCGGCCGAGTACGTCGCGGAGCTCGATCGCATGCAGAACCGGGTCCGCGCAGCCCGGACCGACGCGGTCCGCGGGTTGATCGCCGGCGACCGGATCGACCTCGGGCGTGCCGAGCGCACCTTGTCCCACCGGCTCACCGGATGGCAGACCGGGTTCGTCTGCTGGACCGATCGCGACGACACCGACCTGGCGCGCGTCGGCGCTGCAGTCGGTGCGCACTTCGGCTCCCTGCATCCCCTGCTCGTCCCGGACGGCGCCCAAGCGCTGTGGGGTTGGGTCTCCACCACGGGCGCGCCCGACGTGTCACCCGCGGACCTGGCGCCACTGGCCGACCAGATCCCCGCGAAGGTCCGGGTCTCGATCGGTACGCCGGCGCAGGGCCCTGGTGGTTTCCGGGACTCCCACGCCCAGGCCCAGCGCGGCCGACGGATCATCGAGCTCTCCGGCAGGGGAGCTCCGGCGACGTCGTACGCGGAGGTCGCGCTCGTGGACGCGATGAGCGGCGACCTCGATGTCGCTCGTGCCTTCGTCGCGGCCGAGCTCGGTGACCTGGCGCTCAGGGGGCGCCGGGAGGAAGAGGAAAGACGGGCACTGCTGGCCGTTCTCGACGCACAGGGAGGGCTGGCCGCCGCCGCCGAGGGCCTGGGGATCCACCGCAACACCGTGCTGCAGCGCGTGCGCCGGGCGGAGGAACGTCGAGGTCGTCCCGCGACGGACCGTGTCGTCGAGCTGCATGCCGCGCTGCGGCTGGTCCACGTGCTCGGCCCGGTCGTGCTCACCTCGCCCCCCGGTCACACCTGACCGGCATGTGCTGCGCGCACACGAGCGTGGGCTCGGAACCACTGGTGCCGATACCGCGCGGTTCGTAGTTTGCGGGGCATGTCAGCCACCACAGCGTCGCCCGCGCCCGCCGCCCCGCGCCACGCGCTCCCTGACCCAGGCGTTGCAGTCCCGTCGATCTCGTGGCCCATCGTCGCCATCTTCTCCGGTGCGATCGCGGTCTTCGCGTTCTCGACGTGGGCGGCACTGGGGGACAGGCTTCCTGCTCCGGCGACGATCGCGCTCAGCGCGACCGCCATCTTCGTGCTGTTCACCGTGCTGCACGACGCCGCGCACTACTCGATCAGCACCCGTCGCTGGGTCAACGTGGCGTTCGGCCGGGTCGCGATGCTGTTCGTCTCGCCGCTGATCTCGTTCAAGTCGTTCGCGTTCATCCACATCGAGCACCACCGCAACACCAACGACGGCGAGAACGATCCCGACCACTTCGTCAGCGGCGCTCCGCTGTGGCAGGTCCCCGTCCGGTTCGGGCTGATGGACCTGCCGTACCTGGCCTTCCTGGTGCGCAACGTGAAGCGCCGTCCCCGGGCAGAGGTGCTGGAGACGTCGTTCCTGCTGGTGACGGTTGTCGCCGTGATCGTCACCGCTGCGTCCACCGGGCACCTCTGGACGCTGGCGGTGCTCTACCTGATCCCCGAGCGGATCGCCGTGTTCGTCCTGGCGTGGTGGTTCGACTGGCTGCCGCACCACGACCTCGAGGACACCCAGCAGGAGAACCGCTATCGCGCGACCCGCAACCGGGTCGGCTCCGAGTGGATCCTCACCCCGCTGCTTCTCTCGCAGAACTACCACCTGGTCCACCACCTGCACCCCTCGATCCCGTTCTACCGCTACATCGCGGCGTGGCGACGCAACGAGGAGGCGTACCTCGAGCGCGACGCCGCGATCGGCACCGTCTTCGGCCAGCAGCTCGACACCGACGAGTACCGCGAGTGGAAGCGGCTGAACGGCAAGATGGCCCGGCTCCTCCCGGTGCGGATGCCGAGGCAATCCTCCGCCCGTGCCGCGGTGTTCCACCCCGTCCGGGTCGCCGGCGTCGATCGGCTGACGGACGACAGCGTGCTGATCCGATTCGACGTGCCCGACGACCTACGCGACCAGTTCTCCTTCGAGCCCGGTCAGCACCTCACCCTCCGCACCGACCTGGGCGGCGAGGGCGTACGACGCAACTACTCCATCTGCGCCCCGGCCACCTCTGACACGCTCGCGATCGCCGTCAAGCACATCCCTGGCGGCGCCTTCTCCACCTTCGCGATGGAACAGCTCAGGCCCGGCCACACCCTCGACCTGATGACACCGACCGGTTCGTTCGGCACGCCGCTCGATCCGCTGGCCACGAAGAACTACGTGGCGATCGCCGCCGGCAGCGGCATCACTCCCGTGCTCTCGATCCTGCAGACGACCCTCGCCGTCGAGACCGAGAGCCGCTTCACCCTCATCTACGGCAACCGGGACGCGGACAGCACCATGTTCCGCGACGAGCTCGACGAGCTGGAGGCGCGTTACGCCGACCGGCTCCGGATCATCCACGTGCGCTCCCGCGATCCGCGACATCCGGCACACCTCCGCGGGCGGGTCGACCGCCCGCGGCTCGAAGAGCTCCTCGGCTCAGACCTGCCCGCGACGTCGGTGGACCGTTGGTTCCTCTGCGGGCCCGTCGCCATGGTGACCGACCTGCGCGACCTGCTCGTCGAGCGCGGCGCCGAGCCCGACCGCGTCCATGTGGAGCTCTTCCACGGCTACCAGAAGCCCAGGGTCGCCGACGGCTTCTCCCCGGCGACGGTCGCGGTCAGCCTGCGTGGCCGTCAGCACGAGGTCGCGCTGGCAGCCGGCGACACCGTCCTGGAGTCCGCGCTCAAGGCCGGGCTGGAGGCGCCGTACGCCTGCCTCGGCGGAGCCTGCGGCACCTGCAAGGCGAAGGTGCTGCTGGGCTCGGTCTCCATGGAGCAGAACTTCGCCCTCGCGCCCGCCGTCGTCGAGGCCGGCTACGTGCTCACCTGCCAATCGCACCCGACCACCCCCTCCGTCGCGGTCGACTACGACGTGTGAAGGTGCGTCGAGGAGATCGCGGCGGCTGAGGGGGTCCGGCTTGGCCGACGTGGAGCGGACGCGAGGATTTGAACCTCGACTCCTTCCCTGGAAGGGAAGCGTGCTGCAACTACACCACGTCCGCGAAGCCAGCCGGTGAGGCTGACACGTTCGTAGTATGAACCATCGCGATCAGGCGGGGTCACTCGGTCGTCGCCGCACCACGCGCCGCCGCAGCGCGGGGGAGGCCCCGAGGCCGGCTCGAGCGGGTGTCCAGGACCTGCCGGACCTCCCGCGCCCGGCATCTTGGAGCTGAACGCGCGGCGCAGCCCAGACACCGTCGGTCCTAGGAACCCAGCGGCCGTGGGCCGACCGCCACCTCCACCGGCTCCTCCGCCGACGCAGGGTCCAGCTCCGGCAGCAGCCGATCCAGCCACCCTGGCAGCCACCAGTTCGCCTCGCCCAGGAGCTTCATGGTGGCCGGGACGAGCACCAGCCGTACGACGGTGGCGTCGAGGAAGATGGCCGTGGCCAGTCCCACTCCCATCATCTTCACGACCGGGTCACTGCCCAGGACGAAGCCCGAGAAGACCGCGACCATGATCAGCGCAGCCGCGGTGATGGTGCGGCCGGTGCCTGCGATCCCCTCGATGACCGCGCGGGTGTTGTCGCCGTGGCGGCGGTACTCCTCGCGCACCCGCGACAGCAGGAAGACCTCGTAGTCCATGGAGAGCCCGAACAGGATCGCGAACATGAACAGCGGGATGAACGACACGATCGGCACCGTCGACTCCACCCCGATGAGGCCAGCCGCCCAGCCCCACTGGAAGACCATCACGAGCACGCCGTACGCCGCGCCGACGCTCAGCAGGTTCAGCACGACCGCCTTCAGCGGCACCAGGACCGACCGGAACAGCAACGTGAGCAGGAGGAAGGACAGCACCAGCACCGCCGCTACGAAGCGCGGCATCCGCTCCTGCACCCGGTCACCGAGGTCGGCGAAGGTCGCGGTCTGTCCACCCACATGGGCGGTTGCAGAGGTCCCGTCCAGCACGGTCGGGAAGACGTCGCTCCGGAGCCTCGCGATGGTCTCCTGGGTGGCGACGTCCTGGGGCGACGTGGTCGGCTGCGCCACCAGGGTCGCCACCCCTGCGTCGAGGTCGACGGTCGGTTCGGCGACCGAGGCGATCCCCGGGTCGGCGTTCACGGCCTCGGCCAGCGGCGCCACGACGGACCTGTCCTGCGCGACGTCGACCGCGATCACCAGCGGCCCGTTGGCCCCGGGACCGAAGCCCTCGGCGATGAGGTCGTAGGCCCGGCGTTCGGTGCGCGACTCGGGCTTGGTCCCGTCGTCGGGGAAGCCCAGGTCGAGCGCGAGCACGGGCGCGGCCAGCGCCAGCATGAGAGCCGCACCGCCGAGCAGGTACGCCGTCGCGTTGCGGGTCACGTGAGCGCCCCACCGGTGCCAGCCGGTGCTGGGCCGGTGCGGCCCCTCGTCGCCCCGCCGCCGGCGTCCGTTGATCCGGTGCCCTGCCAGCCCGAGCAGCGCGGGCAGCAAGGTGACCGAGGCGAGCACCATCACCAGCACCATCGCGGAGATGGCGACCCCACCGCCGGTCACGAACGGGATCCCCGCGAAGAGCAAACCGAGGATCGCCACGACGACCGTGCCGCCGGCGAAGATCACCGCCTGTCCCGCTGTCGCCAGGGCTCGGCCGGCCGCTTCGGCGACCGCCATCCCCTGGGCCAGGTGCTCGCGGTGCCGGGTGACCAGGAAGAGCGCGTAGTCGATGCCGACGCCGAGCCCGACCATGGCCGCAAGCTCCGGCGCCCACGCCGGGATGTCGACCAGGTAGGTCACCAGCTTCATCGAGGTCACGCCGACGACCAGACCGAACAGCGCCATCCCGATCGGCAGCCCCATCGCGACGAAGGAGCCGAAGGCGATCAGCAGGACGATCATCGCGACGACGATCCCCGCGACCTCGCCGAGCCCGGTGGGTGCCTCCTCGAACGCGAAGAACAGGTCGCCTCCGGTCTCCACCGTCAGCGACGACTCGTCACGCAGGTCGGCGACGGCGTCCTTGAGGTTCTCCAGGTCAGAGGCATCCAGGTGCTCGATCGCGGGGTACTGCACGCGCACGAGGGCGATGTCCCCCTCCGGCGACACGCTGCTCGTCGTACCCAGCACGTGGGGGAGCTCCGCGAGAGCGCCCTCCACCGGTGCGAGCTGCGCCGCAGCGTCCGGAGCCTCGAGGACCACGTGGGCGGTGATCCCGCCCTCGTCGGTCTGCGTCTCGGCGAGCAGCTCCGCAGCGCGGTAGGAGTCGAGGCCGGGCGCCTCGAAGCTCTCGTCGAGCTCGCGCCCGAAGGCACTGGAGGAGGCGATGACGACAACAGCGAGCACGACCCACGCGCCGATGGCGACCCAGGGCCGGGTGGCGGCAGACCGGCCGAGCCGGTAGAGGAGATTCGACATGCGTCCACCGTGGCCGGGCGGCGAGCGATCCACATCGGGCCAAGGAGTGGTCGGCTCCTCCGCCGAAAGTACGACGCGCGGCTCGTCCTTGTGCCCCGTACGACGAGGCTGTCCGATCTCTAGGCTGGAGCGGTGATAGCCGCCTTCGTCCGCTCGGTCCTTGCCGAGCCCCGTGCACCGGACCCGCCGGCGCGGGTGTGGCGGGACTGGGCTTTGGTCGGCGCCCTGCTGGTCACGGCCGTGGCCGAGGCGATCTTCCGCCCCGACGTACCGGCGCGGCCCCTGGCCACCGTGGTCGCGCTCGTGGTGATCCCGGTCCTGCTCTGGCGACGTACCCATCCACTGCTGGCGACCGCGGTCGGCTGGGGCGGTGCGATGGTGCTGCACCTCCCCACCGTCGTCGACGGCAACCCCGATGTGGGGCTGTACTCCATGGCCGGCATCGTGCTGCTGCCGTACGCGTTGTACCGCTGGGCTTCCGGACCCGAGGCGCTGGTCGGGACGGCGATCGTCGCCGTGCCGGCCGGCTTCGGCTTCGCGGCCAGCGCCACCCTCGGGGACGTGATCGGCGGCACCATCCTGCTCGTCGCCGTGTTCGCGCTCGGGGCGGCGATGCGCTACCGCGCGGTTGCCCGCCAGCGCGAGGTGCAGCAGGTCCGGACGCACGAACGCGGTGGGCTCGCCCGCGAGCTGCACGACACCGTCGCGCACCACGTTTCTGCCATCGCGATCCAGGCGCAGGCAGGACGAGCCGTCGCGGCGGCGGACCCGGCTGCGGCCCTCGAGGCGCTGGCCGTGATCGAGGCAGAGGCATCCCGGACGCTGCACGAGATGCGCACGATGGTCGGCGTGCTCCGTGACGGCGACGCGCCTGATGCCGAGCCCGAGTACGGGCCGCAGCGGGGCATCAGCGATCTTCAAGAGCTGACCCGGATGAGCCCCTTGGTGCAGGTGCACTGCGCCGGCGATCTCGCCGGCCTGCCGCGACCGGTGGAAGTGGCGGTGTACCGGATCTGTCAGGAGTCGGTCACCAACGCGATCCGGCATGCGCGCAACGCCGCGACGGTCAGCGTGGAGGTCACCGGCGACGTCGGCGTCGTACGGTTGCGTGTGCATGACGACGGAGATGCAGCCCGCCCCGGAGCAGGCGTGGGCTACGGCCTGCTCGGGATGGCGGAGCGAGCCAAGCTGCTCGGCGGCGCCTGTCAGGCCGGGCCGGACCCCGACGGCGGCTGGACCGTCGAGGCGACGCTGCCACGAGAGATGCCGCGCGGGGTGCCGCAGTGAGTGATCGAGCGACCATCCGGGTGGTGGTCGCGGACGACCAGGTCCTGGTCCGCACCGGCCTCACCATGATCCTCAACGCGCAGCCCGGGATCGAGGTCGTCGGCGAGGCAGCGGACGGTCACGAGGCGGTGGCCGTGGCACGCGAGCTGCGTCCCGACGTCTGCCTCTTCGACATCCGGATGCCCGGCATCGACGGCGTCGAGGCCACCCGCCAGCTCGCTGGCCCAGGCGTCGAGAACCCGATGGCCATCGTGGTCATCACGACCTTCGACCTCGACGAGTACGTCCACGGCGCCCTCAAGGCCGGCGCCCGGGGGTTCCTCCTCAAGGACGCCGGGCCCGAGCTGCTGGTCCAGGCGATCCACGCAGCCGCGAACGGCGACGCGCTCATCTCGCCCAACATCACCCGCCGCCTGCTCACCACGCTGGCCGGCCTGGAGCGAGCCTCCCCGCCGGCCCAGCCGATCGAGCCGCTCACCGAACGCGAGGAGGAGGTGCTGCTCACCGTCGCCCGCGGCCGCACCAACGCAGAGATCGCCGACGAGCTGCACATCACGCTGAGCACGGTGAAGACCCATGTTGCCGCGCTGATGAACAAGCTCGGCGCCCGCAACCGCGTCGAGGTCGCGATGTGGGCGTACGAGACCAGGCGCGTCAAGGAGTAGGACCGGCTGACCTTCGATCCTGGTCTACCCGGTACTGCCCAGCACCGCCGCCCGCTCGCGACCGGTCAGCAGGAGCAGCAGCTCCAGGGCCGGGCCCTCGACCAGGCGGCCGCTCTCGCCCCGCGCCCAGTCGGTGTCGGTCGCCCGGAGCCGCACGTCGGCGTACCGCTGCCGGGCCTTGAACGGCCAGCCCATCTCCCACACCCGGTCCAGGCCGAGACTCGCGAACTCCGGCCGTACGTCGACGCGGCGCCCCAGTGGCCGCGCGACGTCCTGGCTGTGCACGATGACGTCGAAGAGGGAGTTCTTGGTGTCCAGGGCTCTCGCGGTGGTGCGGTCCTGCGCGTGCTGGCGGATCCGAGCCACGATCGCCTCCGGCGCCAGCTCGCCGTACCTCTTGGCGAGGACGGTGTTGATCCGGTTCGGGTTGAACCCGCCGCGTGGCGCCGCCCGCACCAGCTCCCACGTCGTGATCGTCGGCACCAGCGAGACGTGGCCCGCCACGTCGCGCACCCGCCACCCCGCGCACAGCGACTCGTGCTCCCACTCCGCCTCGGTGAGCTGCTCGAGCAGATCCGCGAGGGCGACCCGCATCCCCGCCACTGCCGCCCAGTAGTCCTCGTCCATGGCGGCACCTCCTCGTCACGATAGTCCGAAGTTCGGACTATATTGTCCGACGTGCCGGAACTCAACCTCGGTCTGCTCCTCTTCATCCCCTATCGGGCGATGGAGACCGCTGTCGTCGCCGACCTCGCTCGCCACGGCCACCACCTCTCCATCGCCCAGGCTCGCGTCTTCCAGCGCATCGGTCCCGACGGGATCCGCCCTTCCGAGCTCGCCGAGGCCACTCAGCTCACCAAGCAGACCCTCGGCTCGATCCTCGACCAGCTCGAGAAGGCCGGCTACGTCGCCCGCACCCCCGATCCCGCCGACGGTCGGGCTCGCGTCGTCACCATCACCCGCCGCGGCCAGGAGCTCGTCGACCTCAGCCTGCCGGTCGTCGAGGAGATGGAGCGTGCGTGGACTGAACACCTGGGGCCCGAGCGGACGCGGCAGCTGCGAGAGGTGCTCGTCGACCTGCGGGAGATCACCGACCCGTTCCTTGACTGATCCCGGACTGCGCACCCCGGACTGCGCACCCCGGACTGCGCACCCTGGCCTGGCAGACCGACGCCGGCACCACCATCACCGAGACCGAGGCGGTCTGGCTACCCGCGAACCAGACCTGGGCGAACCCCTTCTGCCGGCGGCTACGGGATCAGGGCCTCGGTGCTCGTGCCCCCAGAGCCACGAGTCGTATCCGGGCCGCGGCGTGATGCTGGCGCTGTCGCGGCGATGTGATGGCGCTTCTAATCAAAATGAGGCTTCGTCATCCATCGGTTCGTCGCGGTAGCCGAGCACAGCGCGGGTCATCTGGTTGCGGGTGTCCAGGAGGTCGTCGAGCGCGGTGTCCAGGTCGGCCGCGGTGACGACCAGTGTGTTCGCCTCTGGCTGCTTGTCCCTGTCGGCCGCGACGACGGCGGAGCGCCGGAGCAACTCCTTCAGGAATGAGGCAGTCACGCCTTCGGTCCTGTCGAGAACGGTGTCGAGGCGACTGGTCTCCAGGTCGAGGTTTCCTCTGTAGAGCTCGATGAGTCGGCGCCGTGAATCGCGGTTGGGCAGTTCGATGTGAACAGCCTGGTCGACTCGTCCAGGCCGAGAGGCGAGCGCTGGCTCGAGGAGGTCGGCCCGGTTGGTGGTCAGGAGGAATATGACGTCGGCGTCCTCGTCGAGGCCGTCCATCTCGTTGAGCAGGGTGAACAGGAGTGGTGTCTCGCCGCCGTAGTGGCTGCGCTCCTCGGCGATCAGGTCGACGTCCTCGACCACGATCATTGCCGGTTGGAGCGTGCGGGCGACCGAGCATGCTTCGCGAATGCCGTGCAGCGTTTCGCCGGTCAGTTCTACGACGGTCGTGCCGACCAGTTCGCTGATGAGGTAGCGCACGGAGTGCGTCTTGCCTACCCCTGGAGGTCCGTAAAGGAGGATGCCGCGCTTGAGGTGTTGGCCGGCGGCTCGCAGTCGAGCGCTGTTGCGCGCGACTCCCACGACCTGGCGGCGGAGGTCGTCGAACGTCGCCGTGGGAAGGATCAGGTCCTCCCGCGACATGGTGGGCCTTTCACGGAATCGGAGCAGCGATCCGCGCTCACCGAACATGCTGCGGCCAAAGGAGACGACCTGCCCGCGGTAGACGTTGTGCTTGAGCGCGAGCTCCCGCAGGCGGCGTCCGAACGACTCGGCCTGTGCGGGGTGCTGAGCGACAATCTCAAGGGTCAGTTCCGAGGACCCGCTCTCGGGGTCGGGGCCACGGAAGAGAACGGCAATTCGGTCGTCGCCGTCTCCCAGTAGAAGCAGGGCGACCCGGAGACACTCTCGAGTATCGCCGCCCGGACCGCTGGGCAAGCTGATCCTGGTGACATTGCCGGGTCGCGGTCCGTGCATTGCGAACCTGTCGTCGCCGAGCAGGTCGGCGATTCCGAACGGCCCGTGATGGCGATGTCCAGCTACTCCGATGATCCGGGCGTGGTCGCCGTGCTCTGTGAGCACGACGTCGAGGGCGCCCTGCACGTTGACGTGCTCATATGCGGGCCACTGTTCAACGGTGATCGGCAGATCGTGCACTTCGTGCCCGAGGTACTCGACGAGTAGCGAGCGAAAGGTCGGCTGGTCGACGGTGCGTGCCTTCGAGACGAACCGCTGGATGACATACCGGCCGTAACGCCCAACATCGGACAGCTGGGGCGAGTGGTCATCCGCCGAGGGCGCGGCGGCCGGACCTGCGGAGAACGACATTCCGGGAGACTAGAGGCACAAGCCAAAGGCTGCCATCCACGCGGCCGTCCCAGACGCGGCGCTATGACGCCGCTCCGGCCAGCGCACGGATCACGCTGGTAACGGGCAGCAGTGAGCGCGCGTCGGTGCCTCCCGAGGAGGCGCCCTTTCGGACCGAGGCGGGGGACTTCACTCAGCCCTTCTCCGAGGCGAAACCACGGAGCCCCTCAGCCTCCGTTACCGCTGAGATGACCGACGGGGCTCACGGTAGCGGTGTTCGGCTCAGGCGGCGTGGCTCGGGATCTATCCTGGGCGGAGGCGAATCTTCAGGGAGCCAACCATGACGCTGATCAGCGCACTGTCCCGCCTTGCGGCGGCGTGTGCCTGCCTCGTTGCGGGGGCGACCGTCCTCGCGTACGTGGCGGTGATCAACAGCGAGCCAGGCGGGCTTGGTCAGTCTGACGGTCAACCCTATGGATGGGCTGCGCTGATGTCAGTGCCGGTTCTCGCATTGGCCCTGGCAGCCGTCGTCCCGGCCCGGATGCGCCTCCTGCTCCTGGGGTTCGCCGGGCTTGTTCTCGGGCCGCTTGGGCTGATCGCAATCTTCTCCGTGGGCCTCGGATTCCTGGTCGCACTCGTGTTCGCCGTGGTGGGCGCGGTTCTCGCTGCCGGAACCGCTTTCGGGGCCGACAGCGGGACTTCGCGAGTCTCCGACGGTCTACACGCAACGCGGCACTAGGGGTGCTTCGACCGGCGCTGACCGGCGGCGATGCGATGCCGTGAGTGGGCGGCGCCGTCCGCTACCGCGGTATTGCGCCCGCTCCCTCGGCGCCGTGACTGGTCATAGCACCGTGGGAGCGCGCGCAGTCCCGATGGAGCGCCACGAACACTGAGTTACCGCGGCCGCAGCACCGAGGTGGTCGACCGCGTCTCAGTGGGCGCGTTGGAGCGCGCCCAACGTGGGTGTCGGGACCGGGGACAGTCAGTCGCGGGCGGTGAGCACGATCGGGTCGCCGTCGGTGATGGCGACGGTGTGCTCGACGTGGGCGCCGCGGGAGCCGTCGGCGCTGCGGATCGTCCAGCCGTCCGGGTCGAACCGGATCTCGTCGGTGCCGTGGAGGAACCAGGGCTCGATCGCGATCACGAGGCCGGCGCGGAGCTTGAGGCCACGTCCGGCCTGGCCGTCGTTCGGCACGTGCGGGTCGCCGTGCATGGTGCGGCCGACGCCGTGCCCGCCGAACTGCAGGTTGACCTTGAGCCCGGCCTCGTGCGCCACCGAGCCGATCGCGTGGGAGATGTCGCCGAGCCGGTTGCCGGACCGGGCGGCCGCGATGCCGGCGTCCAGCGCCCGCTGTGCGACGTCGATGAGGCGGAGGTCCTCGGGTCGCGGCGTGCCGACGACCACCGAGAGGGCGGAGTCCGAGACCCAGCCGTCGACCGAGGCCGCGAAGTCGACCGAGAGCAGGTCGCCGTCCTGCAGCGTGTAGTCGAACGGCAGCCCGTGCAGCACCGCGTCGTTGACCGACGTGCAGAGCACCTTGCCGAACGGCATCGCACCGAACGACGGGTGGTAGTCGATGTAGCACGAGGTCGCACCGGCGTCCTTGATCATCCGGTGCGCCAGCTCGTCGAGCTCGAGCAGGTTGACCCCGACGTCGGCCTTCTCGGCGAGAGCGGTGATCACCGAGGCCACGAAACGTCCCGCGGGACGCATCTGCTCGATCTGGGTCGGGGTGCGGAGCTCGATCACGGGGTCAAGGGTACGGCGGTCGGGGGTCAGTCCTTGAACCGTGGGTCGCGCTTCTCCTTGCGCGCGTCGATGGCTTCCTCGAAGTTCTTCGTGAGCAGGCGCACGAGCAGCTGACCCACGCCCTCGGCGTGCATGTGCTGCTCGAGGCTGGCGGCGTCGAGGCTGTCCTGCAGGGTGCGCTTCGTGAGCTCCACGCCCGGTCGGCTCCACCGGGTGATCGACGCCGCCGTCTCGAGCGCGCTGTCGAGGAGCTGGTCGTCCGGGACCACCCGCGAGACCAGTCCGATGGTCGCGGCCTCCGAGGCATCGACGTCGCGCCCGGTCAGCATGATCTCCGCGGCCCGCGACGAGCCGATGGCGCGGGGGAGCAGGTAGCTCAGGCCGAGCTCGCTGGCGGTCAGGCCGTTGTTGATGCCCGCCGCGCGGAAGTACGCCGACTCGGCCGCGACCCGCACGTCACAGGCGAGCGCGAGGCACAGCCCGCCGCCGATGGCCGGTCCGTTGACCGCCGCGATGACCGGCTGGTGCAGGCGTCGGAGCGTCACGATGATGTCGTCGAGCAGCTCCATCGCGCGCAGCGCGATGGTCACGCCGGTGAGGCCGTCGATGTTCGGCATCCGGCCCTTCTCGCCGCTCTGGTCCGCTCCGGAGCAGAACCCGCGTCCGGCGCCGGTCAGCACGACCACGCGTACCTCGTTGTCGTCACTCAGCCGGCGCAGCTCGTCGCGGAACGGCACCATGACGTCGAACGACATGGAGTTCATCCGCTCCGGCCGGTTGAGCGTGACGACCGCGACGTCGTCGCGTCGCTCGACCGTGACGAAGTCGTCGCGCTCGCCCGTCATCAGTTGGACGGCTTCTCGGAGCCGACCACCCACATCGCGAAGAACTGCGACCCGCCGCCGTACGCGTGGCCCAGCGCCCGTCGGGCACCCTCCACCTGGTGCTCACCCGCCGCGCCGCGGACCTGGAGCGCCGCCTCGCCGAACCGCAGCATCCCGGAGGCGCCGATCGGGTTGGACGACAGCACGCCGCCGCTCATGTTGATCGGCAGCTTGCCGCCGATCGCCGTCTCGCCCGCCTCGGTGAGCTTCCAGCCCTCGCCCTCGGGCATGAACCCGAGGTTCTCGATCCACATCGGCTCGAACCACGAGAAGGGCACGTAGATCTCCGCGCAGTCGATCTCCTCGAGCGGGTTGGTGATGCCGGCCTGCTTCCAGAGCGCGGCCGCCGCGTCGCGGCCGGCCTGCGGGTTGACCTGGTCGCGCTCGGCGGCGGTCGTCGCCTCCGAGCGCATGACCGTGCCGTGGATCCATGCCGGGTTGGGGGACGACGCGGCGGTCTGCTCGTCCACGATCACCAGGGCGCACGCGCCGTCGCTCGACGGGCAGGTCTCGTCGTACCGGATCGGGTCCCACAGCATCTGGGACGCCAGCACCGACTCGACGGTCGTGCCCTCGTTGTGCAGATGGGCGTAGGGGTTCTTCAGCGCGTTGTTGCGGTCCTTGGCCGCCACGATCGCGCCGATGTGCGTCGGGGCGCCGGAGCGGCGGATGTAGGAGCGGACGTGGGGCGCGAAGTAGCCGCCGGCGCCGGCGTGCACCGGCATGTTGAACGGCAGCGGCACCGACAGCGCCCACATCGCGTTCGACTCGGACTGCTTCTCGTAGGCGACGGTGAGCACGCGCTTGTGGACGCCTGCCTGCACCAGGGAGGACGCGACGATCGCGGTCGAACCGCCCACCGAGCCGGCGGTGTGCACCCGCAGCAACGGCTTGCCCGCTGCGCCGAGCGCTTCGGCCAGGAACAGCTCGGGCATCATCACGCCCTCGAACAGGTCCGGGGCCTTGCCGACCACGATCGCGTCGATGTCGTCGAGCGTCATGTTCGCGTCGGCGAGGGCGCGATCGATCGCCTCCCGGCAGAGGCCCGCCATCGAGACGTCCTCGCGCTTGGCGCGGTGGTGCGTCTGGCCGATGCCGACGATCGCGGCAGGTTGCTTGCCCATCAGTTCCCTGCTCCTTCGGTAGCGGCGTCGAGTGTGCACACCAGGTTCTGCTGCAGCGCCGGCCCGGAGGTGGCGTGAGCCAGCACCTTGCTGGCCTCGCCCGACCAGATCCGGGTGGCGGCCTCGCCGACCCGGATGCCGCCGGCGGAGAACATCGGGTTGCTGGTCAGCGCCCCGCCGGACGGGTTGACCGCGACGTCGTCCGCCAGCCCGAGCTCGCGGCGCAGGATCAGCTCCTGGTGGCTGAACGGTGCGTGCAGCTCGGCGACCTCGACCCCGTCGAGGTCGAGCGCCGCGCCGGCCCGCTGCGCGGAGGGCGACCTGGTCAGGTCGCGGACTCCCATGCCCATCGGGTCGACGTTGTGGGCGATCCCGGTCAGCCAGGCGGGGCGGTCGCGTACCTCGCGAGCGCGGTCGCCTGCGGCGAGCACGAGGGCGGCCACCCCGTCCGTCACCGGCGCGCAGTCGTGCTTGCGGAGCGGGTCGGCGTACATCGGGCGGGCGAGCAGCTCGTCGACGGAGGAGCCGCCCTTCCGGATGGCGTACTCGTTCTTCTCGGCGTCGGTCAGCGACCGGTTGGCCACCTCGGCCATCGCGCGCTCGTCCCACAGGCCGGCGTCGATGCCGGTGCGGGCCTGGAGACCGGCCAGGGACACGGTGTCGGGCCACAGCGGCGTCATCGTGTAGGGCTCCAGCTGGAGCGCGAGGGTACGACGGAGCACGCCGGCCGAGCTCTTGCCGAAGGCGTACACCAGGGCCGTGTCGACCTCGCCGGTCTGGATCTTGATCCAGGCCTCGTACATGGCCCAGGCGAGGTCCATCTCGACGTGCGACTCGTTGACCGGCGGGATGACGCCGATCGCGTCCACCGCCTGGACGAACGAGAACGAGCGGCCGGCGAGGTAGTCGGACGAGCCGGAGCACCAGAACCCGACGTCCTTGCGGGTCCACCCCGTCTGCTCGTAGAGCTCCTTGAACACCGGGACGAGCAGCTCGACGCAGGTCGGCGACCCGTCGAACTCAGGCATCTGTCGCTGGGCGAACCCGACGACGGCGACGTCACGCATCTGACTTGTGCTCCCGTCTCAGAGGTGTTGCTTGTAGGTGTCGAACTCGGCGTCCGGCTCGCCGGTGGGCGCGAAGTGGTCGATGTTCTCCAGCGAGAACGTCCACTCGTCCCTCGGCTTCCAGACGGCCTTGACCCGCATGCCCATCCGGACCTCGTCGGCGGGGACGCCGAGGATCAGGTGCAGGACCGCGATGTCGGCCCCGTCGAGGAGCACGTAGGCCGAGACGTACGGCGGAGTGATCTTCTGCCCGAGGAACGGCACGTTCACGATGCAGAAGGTCGTCACCGTGCCGGTCTGCGACAGCTCGACCTCCTCCTCGGTGGGAGTGCCGTCGGCGGGGCAGGCGCTCCGCGGCGGGATGTAGACCTTCTGGCAGGTCGGGCAGCGCTGGCCCATGATGCGACCCTCGTTGAGTCCGCGGTAGAAGAGCGACTCCTCCGGGGAAGCGGCGTAGTCGTAGTCGAGCGATACCCGGGTGACCACGCCGGTGACGGGGGCCGCAGGCACGTCACCGGATCTCGACTGCTCCGTCGCAGCCTCGTTCCTCGGCTGCGGTCGCGCTCGATCTGGCCCGCCAGCGCCGCCCTCGACTTCGTCGAGTGCGGCGACGGGCTCAAAGCAGGCGATGTCGTTGATGTGGCCCGTGCGTTCGGCGGCCCACCGGACGCGGACCCGCATGCCGGTGGTGACCTCGTCGGGCGACGACACGTCGAGCGCGTGGAGGAACGGGACGTCGGCGCCGTCGAGGGTGACGAGTGCGAACGCGAACGGCCGGTCGAACGGCTGGTCCTTGACCGGCTCGGGCACCCAGGTCCACGACGTGACGGTCCCGACGGAGGAGACCTCGACGAAGTCGGTGGTCGGCTCGTGGGTCACCGGGTCGAACTCGAGGGGCGGCACCACGACCGCACCGGCGGACGTCCGGCCGCCGACGACGTGGCCGTCGCGCAGACCGGTGAGGAACCGACCGATGACGGGTCCGGTGGAACGGGTGTAATCGAAGGCGACCGTCACGGGCGCCTGCAGGGTCCGACTCATGGGCGAAAGTGAAACACGTTCTAGTTTCGGCTTCAAGTACGGCATGATGTGTCTCATGAAGCTGGGACTGCAGTTGGGCTATTGGGGAGCGCAGCCGCCGCAGGGCGTTGCGGAGCTGGTGGCGGCCGCGGAGGACGCCGGGTTCGACGCCGTGTTCACCGCCGAGGCGTGGGGGAGTGACGCGTTCACGCCGCTGGCCTGGTGGGGGCGCGAGACGTCCCGACTACGGCTCGGGACCTCGATCGTGCAGATGTCCGGCCGTACGCCGACCTCGATCGCGATGCACGCGCTGACCCTCGACCACCTCAGCGGTGGGCGCGTCATCCTCGGCATGGGCGTGAGCGGACCGCAGGTCGTCGAGGGGTGGTACGGCCAGCCGTTCTCCAAGCCGCTCGCCCGCACCCGCGAGGTGGTCGAGATCATCCGCAAGGTGCTGGCCCGCGAGGGCGCCGTGACCAACGACGGCCCGCACTACCCGCTGCCGTACCACGGCCCGGGCTCGGTCGGCCTCGGCAAGCCGCTGAAGCCGATCGTCCACCCGCTGCGCGCCGACCTGCCGATCTGGCTCGGGGCCGAGGGCCCGAAGAACGTCGCCCAGACCGCAGAGATCGCCGACGGCTGGATCCCGATCTTCTACACGCCGAAGAGCGCCGGCATGTACCAACCGTGGCTGGACGAGGGCTTCGCGCGGGAGGGTGCGCGCCGTACCCGCGCCGACTTCGAGATCGCCGCCACCTGTCACCTGCAGGTCACCACGAGCGAGGACGAGCGGCGCGGAGTCATCGAGGCCCTCAAGCCCGTCATCGCGCTCTACATGGGCGGCATGGGCGCGAAGGACCAGAACTTCCACAAGAACGTCTTCGAGCGGATGGGGTACGCCGCCATCACCGACCAGGTTCAGGAGCTGTTCCTGGCGCAGAAGCGCGAGGAGGCGACGGCGCTCATCCCTGACGAGCTGGTCGAGGAGATGCACATCATCGGCGACGCGGCGTACGTCAAGGACCGGGTCGCGGCGTGGGAGGAGACCGGCGTGACCACGCTGCTCCTGAGCTGCCGCAGCGCCGACGAGGTCCGGCAGGTGGCCGAGCTGCTCGGCTGACGGCGTCGGCGGCAGCGTCTACCTTGTGGGGATGATGCGGCCGCCGCATGAGAACGTCGCCACGGTGCTGGTGGACCCGAGGGTGCTCGAGGACCTCGAGCTCGAGCTGATGGAGCTCGACCTGCGGGTGTGGCCGGTCGCCACCGCACCGATCAGCGCCGACGGGCCGCGCCAGGCGTTCCAGGTCCGGCGCACCCTCCTCATGCGCCAGCGCGGGGCGTGGGACCTCGCCGCTGGGTGGACGCCGGTGTGGATCAGCTTCGGTGAGAGCTGGTACGACGGCGCCGAGCCGCTGCCGTGGACGGCCCACCAGACCCTCTGGCGCGCGCTCGAGGCCCACGGCGCCCACGTGCGCTACCAGCGGCGCCTCGGGGGAGTCCCGCCGCTGCAGGTGCCGCTGGAAGCAACGGGGTGACGGTTGCTCAGAACTAGAACAAGTTCTATATTTCGTGGCACACGCTCGTTCCCTCGCGTGTTCCTCGATAACCGAAAGACGGAGATGGACGACACCCTGCGGATCGGCGCCCACAACGGTCACCTGATGGTGGCTGCCCTCAAACGGCACAAGGACCGGCCGGTGATCCACCTGGGCGACGTGACCCTGACCGGTGGCCAGGTCGCGGAGCGGATCAGCCAGTACGTGCAGGGGTTCGAGTCGCTCGGGGCCGGTACCGGTGCGCCCGGAGCGCTGCTGGCACTGAACCGGCCGGAGGTGCTCTTCATCCTCGGCGCCGGCCAGACCCAGGGCTACCAGCGCACGTCGCTGCACCCGCTCGGCTCGGCCGACGACCACGCCTACGTCATCAACGACGCAGGCATCACGACGCTGATCATCGACCCGTACTTCGCCGACCGGGCGGTCGAGCTGCTCGGCAAGTGCCCCGGCCTCAAGCAGGTGCTGACGATCGGCCCCGTGCCGGAGTCGCTGGCTGCCGTGGGCTCGGACCTCACCGCGGTGGCGGCGACCTTCGACCCGCAGCCGTTGCACGCCCGCACCCTGCCGCCCGACCACATCGTGTCGCTCGTCTACACCGGCGGCACGACCGGCAAGCCCAAGGGCGTCATCGGCACCGTGCAGGCGATGAACACGATGAGCCAGATCCAGCTGGCCGAGTGGGAGTGGCCGGAGAACCCGCGCTTCCTCATGTGCACGCCGCTGTCGCACGCCGGGGCGGCGTTCTTCGTGCCCACCGTGATCAAGGGCGGCACCCTCTTCGTCTCCGCCCGGTTCGACCCGGCCGAGGTGCTGGCGACGATCGAGGAGAAGAAGATCAACTCGCTCATGGTCGTCCCGACGATGCTGTACGCGCTGATGGACCACCCGGACTCGCACACCCGCGACCTGTCCTCGCTCGAGACCGTCTACTACGGCGCGTCCGCGATCAACCCGGTCCGGCTCAAGGAGGCGATCGAGCGGTTCGGCCCGATCTTCGCCCAGTACTACGGCCAGTCCGAGGCGCCGATGGCGATCACCTACTTCCCGAAGGGCGACCACGTCGACGCCGACGGGAAGCCGTACGAGAAGCGGCTGACCTCGTGCGGTCGACCCGCCGCGTTCCTGCGCGCAGCCCTCCTCGGCGAGGACGGCCAGCCGGTGCCGCAGGGCGAGCCGGGCGAGATCTGCGTGGCCGGCCCGCTGCTCGCGGGTGGCTACTGGCAGCTGCCCGAGCAGACCGCCGAGACGTTCCGCGACGGCTGGATGCACACCGGCGACGTGGCCCGCGAGGACGAGGACGGCTTCTGGTACATCGTCGACCGCACCAAGGACATGATCGTCACCGGCGGCTTCAACGTGTTCCCGCGTGAGGTCGAGGACGTCGTCGCCGAGCACCCGATGGTCGCGCAGGTCGGCGTCATCGGCACGCCGCACGAGAAGTTCGGCGAGGCGGTCACCGCGATCGTCGTACTGCGTCCCGACGCGGCGCGCGACGAGGAGTCGATCGCGCGGATGACCGACGAGATCAAGACCTCGGTCAAGGAGCGCAAGGGGTCGGTGCACGTCCCGAAGGACGTCATCGTCGCCGACGCGCTGCCCCTCACTGCACTCGGCAAGCCGGACAAGAAGGCGCTGCGGGCGCAGTACTGGGAGGGCCAGGGCCGCACCGTCGGCTGACGGCGCCGGTCAGCCTGTAGCCGGCCCGGCTGCGACCTCGCGGAGCACGGTGTCGACGAGCGCATCGAGCAGGGGGAGGACGTGCTCCAGGTTCGCGAGCCAGTGCCGCACGTCGTGGCGCTGATCGATGAGCAGGAGGACGTCACCATCGATGGCGAAGGCCAGTCCCGGCCACGGGCGCAGCAGGTCGACGACCTGACGCTGGAGCCGGTCGGCGAAGGCGGGCGCGCTCGACACGACCCGGTAGCCGGGGTCGACCGGGAGGCACTCGACCACCGGCTCCCCACGCGGGAGCCGCCGCCGTCGCTTCCAGTCGAGCAGGAGCTGGCGCCCCTCGACCGGTAGCACCCGGGTTGCGGGCAGGACTGCGCCCACCGGGCTGAGGCCCAGCACGGTGAAGAACGCCTCGTCGTCGGTGCTGGAGTCGAGCGCGTGGAACGTGAAGAGCAGCAGGGTCCGTCCGCGGTGGCTCCCACGCACGACGTTCCGGTACCAGCGGGAGCCTGCCCGGTCGAACGGCGGGTGGTCGAGCATCGACCCGAGCCGGCGGTCCCGCGCGCGGAAGGCAAGGCCGCGGGCCTGCGCCAGCGCGGCCAGGTCGCCGGTCGAGGACCGCTGCTGGAGCCACGGGCGGATGAAGAGGTACACCCACACCAGTCCCGCGCACACCACCGCTGCACTCGCCAGGAACCCAAGAACGTCGCCCACCGCGGCACGCTCTCACGGAGCGGCGCGGTGCGCACGGGAACGGAGGAACTGTCCTTCGACGGCCAGACCGCCGGGCAGGTGCGGAGGGCGCGGAGGTAGGACGGGATGGCCCCGGGCGCTAACGCGGCTCCTCGCCCAGCAGCCGGGACCGCACGTCGTCGGGGATCCGGTCGAGCACCGCGTCGATGAAGTGGAGCTTGGCCTCGACCTCGGGGATCGAGTGCTGGCCGGCGCGGATGATCAGCATCGAGTCGCCCTCGAGCCGCCAGGCGAGGTCGCGGTGGTGCATCAGCACCTCCACCACGCCGGGGCCGAGCAGGTCGAGCGCGAACTCCCGCGAGGGCGAGGTGACCGTGAACGCCTTGTCGAACCCGTCGTTGCCGACCCGGACGTCGCGGCCCGTGATCGCGTTGACCAGCGTGCCGAAGAGGTCGGTCGGCCCGACCGCCAGCCCTGGCGTCGTCAGCCCGAGGTCGACCGCGAGCACCGAGTACGGGTGATGGGTCGCGCTGGTGATGCTCTTGTTGTTCGCCGGCGTCGTGTAGTCGTAGTCGAACGCCACGAAGTCCCGGCCGTCGTGCCGGCCGCGCACCACGTTGGTCGCGCTTCGGTCGTCGCCCAGCCCGAACGGCGCTCCCGGGAACCGTGTCACGAGGGCGGGGTCGCTGGTCGCGAAGGACCACTCCCGCTGCGCGGCGCCGGCAGCGACCGACGCGCGGCGCTCCTCGAGCTCCCGCTGGGCCACCGCCGCGCGGCGGCGCATCACCAGGAGGGCGGTGACGGTCAGGGAGAAGAACGCTCCCAGCGCGATCAGGGTGACCACGCTGGGGAACGTACCGCGGCTAGCGGCCCTTGAACTGCGGCTCGCGCTTCTCCATGAACGCCCGCGGGCCCTCCTTGGCGTCCTCGGAGGCGAACACGGCGGCGCCGACCTTGGCGTCGTCGGCCCAGCAGTCGTCCTCGTGCTTGCCCTCGGAGTCGCGCATCGTCTTGAGGATCGCCTGCACGGCGAGCGGCCCGTTGGCCGCGATCATGTCGGCGATCTCGTGCGCCTTCGCCAGCGCCTGGCCGTCCGGCACGACGTGACCGATCAGGCCGAGCTCCTTGGCCTCGGGGGCGGTGACCCGGCGGCCGGTCAGCAGCAGCTCGGCGGCGACGGTGTAGGGGATCTGGCGGGGGAGCCGTACGGCGGAGCCACCCATCGGGTAGAGGCTCCAGCGCGCCTCGGACACCCCGAACTTGGCCGACTCGCCGGCGACCCGGATGTCGGTGCCCTGGAGGATCTCGGTGCCGCCCGCGATGGCCGGCCCCTCGACCGCGGCGATCAGCGGCTTGATGAGCCGGAAGCCCTTGAGCAGCCCCTTGATCACCGACGGGTCGTACTCGCCGGACTCGAAGCTCTCCGTGGGCGGCTTCTTGTTCATGGACTTGAGGTCGGCGCCGGCGCAGAACGCGCCGCCCGCGCCGGTCAGGATGCAGACCCGCACCTCGGGGTCGGAGTTCACCCGGTCCCAGGCCTCTTCCATGATCGCGAGCATCTCGCCCGAGAGCGCGTTGCGGACCTCCGGGCGGTTCATGGTGACCACCAGGGTGTGGCCGACCAGCTCGACGAGACAGTGCGGTGCGGTGTCGGTTGCCGGGGAATCGGTGGTCGTCATACGAACCACGCTAGCGAAAAAGTGAAACGTGTTCTAGTCTCGGGGTTGTGGCCTTGAACATCGCCGACCTCTTCGAACACGCCGTCGACGTCGCCCCCTCGGACCGACCCGCCGTCAAGGTGGGTGAGCGCACGATCACCTACGCAGAGCTGGAATCCGAGAGCAACAAGCTCGCGCACTTCCTTGCCTCGCGCGGGATCGGCACGGGTGACCACGTCGGTCTCTACGCCAAGAACAGCATCGAGCACGTGATCGCCCTGCTGGCGATCCTCAAGGTGCGGGCAGTAGCGATCAACGTGAACTACCGCTACGTCGCCGGCGAGCTCGACTACATCTTCGACAACGCCGACCTCAAGGGTCTGGTGCACGACCGGGTCTACAGCGACCTCGTGGCCGAGGTGGCTCCGAAGCACGAGCTGCTGACGACCTTCGTGGTGCTGCCGGACCCGATCGAGCCCGACGACGCGAGCGACTTCTCGTCGTACGGCGGCGTGCTGCTCGACGACGCGATCGCCGGCCAGAGCGACGCCCGTGACTTCGGTGAGCGCAGCGCGGACGACATCCACATCATCTACACCGGGGGCACCACCGGCTACCCGAAGGGCGTCATGTGGCGGCACGAGGACTTCTGGCGGGTGCTGGGCGGCGGGATCGACTTCACCACCGGCGAGCCGCTCACCGAGTTCGACCAGTCCAAGAAGGCCGCCGAGCCGGGACTGATCACCTTCCCGCTCAGCCCGCTCATGCACGGCGGAGCGCAGGCCAGCCTCCTGATGCACCTCTTCGCCGGCCAGCTCACCATCCTCGAGCCGAAGTTCGACCCGGTGCGGACCTGGGAGATCGTCGATCGCGAGCAGGCGCACATGATGTTCATGACCGGCGACGCGATGGCGCGGCCGCTGATCGAGGCCTACGAGGCCAGCCAAGGAACCGAGCACAGCTTCAGCGGACAGTCCCTCTTCGCGATCGCCAGCAGCGCCGCCGTCTTCAGCAAGGCGGTCAAGGAGCGCTGGATGGCGCAGTTCCCCAACGCGATCTTCACCGACTCGGTCGGCTCCTCCGAGACCGGCTTCCAGGGCACCGGCATGCAGGACGCGAGCGCCCTGTCCACCGACGGCCCGGTCGTGTCGATCGGACCGAACACCGCGGTCATCTCCGACGAGGGCCACGTCCTCGACCCGGTGGCCGACGTCGGCAAGGTGGGACGCACGGCGCGCTCGGGCAACGTCCCGGTCGGCTACTACAAGGACCCCGAGAAGTCGGCGAAGACGTTCTACGAGATCGACGGCGTGCGCTACTCGGTGCCGGGCGACTTCGCCCGGATCGAGGAGGGCAACCGGATCACGCTGCTCGGCCGCGGCTCGAACTGCGTCAACACCGGTGGCGAGAAGGTCTACCCCGAGGAGGTCGAGATGGCCATCAAGGGACACCCGGCCGTCTACGACGTCCTGGTCGTCGGTCTGCCGGACGAGAAGTACGGCCAGACCGTGGCCGCCGTCGTCCAGCCCCGGGAGGGCCAGAAGGTCGAGCTCGAGGACCTGCGGACCTTCCTCCGGGCGCACCTGTCCGGCTACAAGCTGCCGCGCGTCCTCACCCTCGTCGACGAGATCCCGCGCAACGCCACCGGCAAGGCGCAGTACCCCGCTGCCAAGGAGATGGCGATCAGCGCCCAGTCCGCCGGCACCGCCCAAACCGCGAGCAACGGAGCAAACGCCTGATGCACACCGCCCTGTGCGATGCCTTCGGCATCGAGTACCCCATCTTCGCCTTCACCCCGTCCGAGCACGTCGCCGCCGCGGTGTCCCGCGCCGGCGGGCTCGGCGTCCTCGGGTGCGTCCGCTTCAACGACGTGGACGAGCTCGAGAAGACGCTGACGTGGATGGACGAGAACACCGACGGCAAGCCGTACGGCGTCGACGTGGTCATGCCGATGAAGATCCCCACCGAAGGCACCTCGACCGACCTGTCGACGTACATCCCCGGTGAGCACAAGAAGTGGGTCGACGAGACCCTGCTCAAGCTCGGCGTGCCGCCGTTGCCGGAGGGCGAGGGCCGGGAGGGAGTCCTCGGCTGGCTGCACTCGATGGCGCGATCGCACGTCGACGTCGCGCTGCAGCACCGGCCGGTGCTGATCGCCAACGCGCTCGGCACCCCGCCGAACGACGTGATCGAGCAGTGCCACGCGGCCGGCCTCAAGGTCGCCGCACTGGCCGGAGCGCCGAAGCACGCCGTGAGCCACGTCGCCAACGGGGTCGACATCATCGTCGCCCAGGGCTACGAGGCAGGCGGCCACACCGGCGAGATCGCCTCGATGGTGCTCACGCCGGACATCGTCGACGCGGTCGGACCCGACGTGCCCGTGCTCGGCGCCGGTGGCATCGGCTCGGGCCGGCAGATCGCGGCCTCGCTCGCGCTCGGCGCCCAGGGCGTCTGGACCGGCTCGATCTGGCTCGGCACCGAGGAGTACCGCAACCTCGCCGGCAACAAGGGCTGGGAGACCGCGTTCCTGCGGGCCACGTCGTCCGACACCGTGCGCACCCGGATCTACACCGGCAAGCCGGCCCGGCTGCTCAAGACCAAGTGGACCGAGGCCTGGGCGGAGGAGGACGCGCCCGCGCCGCTGCCGATGCCGCTGCAGAACCTGCTCGTCGCCGACGCGCACAACCGGATCAACGCCTCCGGCGACCCCGACGTGATCTCGATGCCGATCGGCCAGATCGTCGGCCGGATGAACGAGGTCCGCCCGGTGGCCGAGGTGATGGCCGACCTGGTTGCGGAGTTCGAGGCAACGGTCAAGAAGCTCGACGGCATCGCCCAGATCTGACGTGGTCCGGTCCTCGGCCGCCCGCTGGCGGCAGGTCGCGATCGCGGCCGTTGCGTCGGTCGCCGTCATCGGCGGCGGTGTCGTCGCGGCCGTCGGCGACGGGGAGGAGCTCGCTCCGGCGGCTCCTGCCGCCCGGTGCGACGCCGGGTCGCTGCCGGAGACCTCGATCCAGGGCCGGGTGCCGGCGTCCGACCACGAGTCGGGTCGGGCCGCCCAGGGCTACACCTGCAACACCCGGCAGGTCGGCCACCACGGCCGGACGGGTGGCTTCAAGGCGTTGCGCTACACCGACGCCCAGGGCCACACCTGCGCCTACTACGACTCGACGCGGATGTTCCCGCTCGACCTCGTGACCAACCTGCTGAACGGCACCGGCCTCGGCGTCGTCGTGCTCGACATGACCGACCCGGCGAAGCCGCGCAAGACCGCCAACCTCGTCACCCCGGCGATGCTGAGTCCCCATGAGTCGCTCCTGGTCAACCCCCGCCGCGGCCTGCTGGCCGCGGTCATGGGCAACCTCGCGACCGCGCCCGGGATCCTCGACGTCTACGACATCAGCCAGGACTGCCGGCACCCGAGGCTGTTGTCCTCGACGCCGTCCGGCCTGCTCGGCCACGAGAGCGGCTTCTCGCCGGACGGCCGGACGTTCTGGTCGGCCGGAGCCGCCGGGTTCACGCTGACGGCCGTCGACCTCACCAACCCCCGCGCGCCGCGGATCGCGTTCAGCAAGTCCGGCGTGATCTACCACGGCCTCCGGTTCTCTTCCGACGGCGACACCATGTACGTCGCGAACATGGGGACCTTCAACCAGAACAGCGTCCTCGACGAGCCAGGTCTGCGGATCTACGACGTGTCGGAGGTCCAGGACCGCGAACCGAACCCGAAGATCCACCTGCTGAGCGAGCTGCTGTGGCCCGAGGCCTCGATCCCGCAGGCCGCGGAGCCGTTCGTCCGCGACGGCCACCGCTACGTGCTCGAGGTCGACGAGTTCAGCGACCTGTTCGGTGACGGGATCCCCGGCTTCCGCACCGACGGCCCGGTCGGCGCGGCGCGGATCATCAACGTCGACGACCCGCGCAACCCGTTCGTCGTCTCCGGGCTGAGGCTCCAGGTCCACCAGCCCGAGTTCCGCGACGACGAGCTCTTCGACGACCCCGGCGCCAGCAGTCCGGTCGGCGGCTACTCAGCGCACTACTGCTCGGTGCCCACGCGCGTGAACCCGCGGATCGTCGGCTGCTCGATGATCGCCTCCGGGCTCCGGCTGTTCGACATCAGCGACCTCGAGCACCCGCGCGAGGTCGGCTACTTCAACAAGCCCGGCCCGAACGGCAGCAACGCGCTCTCCCAGCCCGCCTGGGACGTGGCCAACCGATCGGTCTGGTTCACCGACGCCAGCAGCGGGTTCTACGTCGTACGGCTGCGGGCGGCGGCCCGCGGGCTGCTCGCTCCGTAGGAAGGCCTCGACCGCGGTCCCGACATCTGGTCTGATGCCCGGGTGACGCCACCACCGAACTCGGACCTGGGAGGCGCCTGGCGGCGGCTGACGCTCGGACTCATCGTCGCGAGCCTCGTCTGCGCGGGCGCCTTCGCGGCTGCAGCGCTCGACGAGGAGTCCCGCACGGCCCGGCCGGTCCCGGAGGCGCAGTGCGGACCGGGATCGCGTCCCGAGACCGACATCCAGGGACGGGTGCCGAAGGCCGACTACCGGTCCGGTCGCGCCGCGCGGGGCTACCTCTGCAACACCCGGCAGGTGGGCCACTACGGGAAGTCCGGTGGCTTCAAGACGCTGCGATACGTCGACCGGCAGGGGCGGGTCTGCGCCTACTACGACTCCGACCCGATCGCCCCGCACGACATCCTCGGCGGCGTGCTCGCGGACGGGCTCGGCGTCGTCGCCCTCGACATGAGCGACCCGTCGCGACCGCGTCGCACGGCCAACCTGATGACGCCGGCGATGATCGCACCGCACGAGTCGCTCCTGGTCCACCAGCGGCGCGGCCTCCTGGTGGCCGTGATGGGCACGGCCGCCACCGCCCCCGGCTTCGTCGACGTCTACGACGTCAAGGACGACTGCCGCCACCCGAAGCTGCTGTCGACGTTCCCCTCCGTGCTGTTCGGGCACGAGAGCGGGCTGTCGCCGGACGGCCGGACGTTCTGGGCGGCGGGCGCGGCCGGGGGCAACCTCACCGCCCTCGACATCTCCGACCCGCGACGGCCCCGGATCGTCTTCAACAAGACCGGCGTCGTCTACCACGGCCTGCGGTTCTCCGCCGACGGCCGCACGATGTACGTCGCGAACATCGGCACCCCCGGCGCGGAGGGGATCCTGAGCGGCGGCGGGCTCCACATCTACGACGTGTCCGAGGTCCATGAGCGCGCGCCCGAACCGAAGGTGCGGAAGCTGTCCGAGCTCACCTGGCCCGAGGTGTCGATCCCGCAGTCGGCGGAGCCGTTCACCGTCGACGGGCACCAGTACGTCCTCGAGGTCGACGAGTTCATCGACCTCTTCACGTTCGAGTCGCTGGGACGGTTCCGGACCGCGCCGGTGGGTGCCGCCCGGATCATCGACGTCGACGACCCGCGGAACCCCGAGATCGTGTCGGACATCCGGCTCCAGGTGCACCAGCCGGCGCGGCGGACCGACGAGGTCCTCGACGACCCGGGCAACGTGTCACCCGCACAGGGATACGCCGCGCACTACTGCTCCGTGCCGCGCCGCCGGGACCCGGGCCTGGCTGCCTGCTCGATGATCCTGTCCGGGCTCCGGGTGTTCGACATCCGGGACCCCGAGCACCCGCGCGAGGTCGCCTACTTCAACCGGCCGAAGCTTCCCGGCCTGGCGCTCACGCCGGAGGTCGGCTCCTACGCGATGTCACGACCGACCTGGGACGTCGAGAACCGGCAGGTCTGGTACACCGACGTGCACACCGGCTTCTACGCGGTGCGCCTGACCAACGGCGTCGGTCGGCTGCTGCGGTAGCCGGACCGATCGTGGTGGTCAGCCGGCGAAGGAGCGACCGATCGCCAGTGACTGGTCGTTGGCGCCGCCGAAGAGGAACTCGAAGCGCTTGGCCGCCGTGAAGTAGCGGTGCGCGTCGCCGTCGAGGTCGATGCCGACCCCGCCGTGCACGTGGACCGTGGTGTGCGCGATCCGGTGGCCGGAGTCGGCCGCCCACAGCTTCGCGACGGCGACCTCGGTGCGCGCCTCGAGACCCTCCTGGAGGCGCCAGACCGCCTGCCACAGCGTGAGCCGCTGGCTGAGGACGTCGATGAACCCGTCGGCGAGCCGTTGCGACACCGCCTGGAAGGTGCCGATCGGGCGGCCGAACTGCTCACGGGTCTTGGCGTACGCCGCGGTCAGCGCGAGCGCCCCCTCCGTAACGCCGAGCTGCTCGGCAGCGGCGCACGCCACGAGCAGGTCGGCGAGATGGGCGGCGGTGCTGCCGTCGGCCGATCCGACCAGCTCGGCCGGAGCGGCCACGAACGTGATCAGCGCGGCCTGGTCGGCGTCGCTGGTGCGCTGCGCCGCCCGGTCGACACCGCGCTCGGTCGGGTCCACGAGGAAGACCCCGACTCCGTCGGGGGTTGTCGCGGTGACGAGCAGCGCGTCGGCGCGCAGGCCGGCGCGGACCAGGGTCTTGGTGCCGCTGAGGCTCCAACCGGCCCCGGTCTCGGATGCGGCGACGGTCGGGAGCGCAGGGAGGTGGGAGCGCTCCTCCGCGACCGCGGCGGTGAGCAGCTTCTCGCCCGACGCGGCAGCCGGGAGCCAGGCCTTCCGCTGCGCCTCGGTGCCGGCGTCGGCGATCAGGACGGCGGCCGCTCCGTGCACCGCCAGCGGGACGGCGGCGACCTTCCGGCCGATCTCGACCAGGATCCGGGCGAGCTCGACCAGCCCGAGCCCGGCGCCGCCGTACTCCTCCGGCACCGCGAGTGACAGCAGGCCGGCGGAGGCCAGCTCCTGCCACAGCTCGGCGTCGAACCGGTCGCCGTCGCCGCGCTCGATCGTCTTGAGGCGCTCGTTGGTCGCGAGGTCGCCGATGATCCGGGCGGCGAGGTCGGCCGCTTCGTCCTGCTCGGGGGTGAACAGAAAGTCCATGTCGGTTCCCTTACCTCTTCGCCGCGGGCAGGCCGAGGCCCACGTAGCCGATGATGTCGCGCTGGATCTCGTTGGTGCCGCCGCCGAAGGTCATCACCAGTGACGAGCGGTAGAACCGCTCGAGCCGGCCGGCGACCGCGGCCCCGGGGGAGTCCGCGGTGACTCCGGCGTGCGGGCCGACGATCTCCATCAGGGTCCGGTAGACCTCGGTGGCGAGTTCGGAGCCGTAGACCTTCGTGGCGGACGCCTCGGCGGGCGACAGCGCGACGCCGTGGTCCGCGTCGGCCGCGAGCTTCCAGTTGATCAGCGAGAGCGCCTCGACCCGCGCGTGCGCCCGGCCGAGCGCGGCCTGGACCAGCTCGGAGTCGATCACGCGACGGCCGTCGGGGTTGATCGTCTCGACCGCCCACTGGCGGACGACCTGCAGCGAGTGGACGAGCGGCGCGGCCGAGGTGAGGGCCACCCGCTCGTGGTTGAGCTGGTTGGTCATCAGCGCCCAGCCGCCGCCGCGCTCGCTGATCAGGTTGCTCGCCGGCACCCGGACGTCGGAGTAGTAGGTGGCGCTCGTGCCGACGCCGGCGACGGTGTGCACCGGGGTGTAGGTGACGCCGTCGGCGTTCGCGGGCACCAGGATCATCGACAGGCCCTTGTGGCGCGGCTGGTCGGGTTCGGTGCGGCACGCCAGCCAGATCCAGTCGGCGTACTGGATCAGCGAGGTCCACATCTTCTGGCCGTTGATCACCCACTCGTCGCCCTCGAGCACGGCCTTGGTCTGCAGCGACGCGAGGTCGGTGCCCGACCCCGGCTCGGAGTAGCCGATGGAGAAGTGGAGCTCGCCGGCGAGGATCTTCGGGAGGAAGTACTCCTTCTGCTCGTCCGTGCCGTAGCGCATGATCGTCGGCCCGACGGTGTTGAGCGTCAGGTAGGGGATCGGTACGCCGGCGACGGCTGCGACGTCGGTGAAGATCAGCTGCTCGATCATCGAGCGGTCCTGGCCGCCGTACTCCTTCGGCCAGCCGATGCCGAGCCAGCCGTCCTTGCCGATCTGCTGGATGACGCTCTTGTAGACGGTGGCGTCGCCGAACTCCCCGCCCGAGCCGAACTCGTTGGTGGCCGCGGACAGGCCAGCGCGGATCTCGGGGGTCACCAGGTTGGCGAAGTACTCGCGCAGCTCCTCGCGCAGCGCGACCTGCTGCGGTTCCAGTTCGACGTGCACGCGGCCTCCAAAGTGACGGTCCCAACAGGGGGGTTCGTTGTCAGACTACCCGCAAAACTGTAACGTGTTCTACATGAGTGACACCCGCATGCTCGACCAGGGGACGACACCGATCCGCTTCGCCCGCGGTTGGCACTGCCTCGGACTCGCCTCGACGTTCGCGGACGGCAAGCCGCACGCGATCCACGGGTTCGGCACCAAGCTCGTGGTCTGGCAGGACTCCAAGGGAGAGCTGAACGTCCTCGACGGCTTCTGCCGGCACATGGGCGGCGACCTCACCCAGGGCGAGGTCAAGGGCGACCACATCGCCTGCCCGTTCCACGACTGGCGCTGGGGCGGCGACGGCAAGTGCAAGGAGATCCCCTACGCCCGGCGGGTGCCGCTGCGCGCCCGCACGCAGCGCTACGAGACGGCGATCGTCAACGGTCAGCTGATGATCTGGAACGACCCGGAGGGGTCCGCCGCGGACCGCGACATCCTGCCGCCGGAGCTGCCCGACGTGCTCACCGACAAGTACACCCCGTGGTCGTGGCACACCAGGGAGATCAACGGCTCGCACTGTCGTGAGCTGATCGACAACGTCGCCGACATGGCGCACTTCTACTACGTGCACTTCGCGTTCCCGACGAGCTTCCGCAACATCTTCGAGGGGCACACCGCGACCCAGTTCATGGAGTCGACCGGGCGTCCCGACAAGAGCGGCGGCTACAGCGACGCCAGCTCGACGCTAAAGTCGGAGGCCACGTACTACGGACCGGCGTACATGATCAACTGGCTGACGGTGGACTACAAGGGATTCGTCACCGAGGTCATCCTCATCAACTGCCACATCCCGACGGGCCCGAACTCGTTCACGCTCCAGTACGGCATCAGCGTCCAGAAGCCCGAGGGCCTCGACCAGAAGACCGTCGACTACATCGCCGAGCGCTACACGGAGTCGTTCGGCGACGGGTTCCTCCAGGACGTGCACATCTGGGAGAACAAGGTCGCGGTCCAGAACCCGCTGCTCTGCGAGGAGGACGGACCGGTCTACCAGCTGCGCCGTTGGTACGAGCAGTTCTACACCGACGCCGCCGAGGTCAAGCCGGAGATGACCGACCGCTTCGAGTTCGAGGTCGACACGACCAAGGCCAACGAGTACTGGCACGCCGAGGTCGCCGAGAACCTGGCCAAGCGCGCGGCCGAGGAGTCCGTGAGCCACTGATGGCCTCCTTCGTCCCGACCAGCGCCGACACGCTCGAGGAGCAGCGGCTCTACACGAGCGCGCGCATGGTCGACGTGCAGTGCCTCGACTGCCTCGCCCGCGTCCGGGCGAAGAAGAACAGCGAGCACCACACGTCGATCCAGTGGAACGCCGACGCGGTCGCCGCCTGCCCCGAGCTGGGTCGGCGCGACGGGTCATCCGACAGTCGGGACGGCCACCGGGGCTGCCCGCGGCTGCTGGCTAGCATCGATGCGGCCGTTCGGGACGGAAACCTCCCGGTCGGCGCCGAAGACGGCTACTGAGCAACGACGCTCCCGCCGGCACCCGAACCTTCCCTCCCAGCGAAGCGAGAACCCCCTTCGTGGACATCGAGTCCTTCCTGCTCCAGGTCGTCGACGTCGTCGACGAGACCGCCGACGCGCGCTCGATCAGCTTCGCGGTGCCGGCCGAGGCGCCGGAGAAGTTCGTCTACAAGCCGGGTCAGTTCCTCACCGTCGCCGTGCCGAGCGACCAGACCGGCATCGCGGCCCGCTGCTACTCGCTGTCGAGCAGCCCGCACGACGGCGGCCCGCTGACCGTCACGGTGAAGCGGACGGTCGACGGCTACGCCTCGAACTGGATCTGCGACAACCTCAAGGTCGGCGACACGATGCGGGCGCTCCCGCCCTCGGGCATCTTCACCCCGGCATCGCTCGACGCCGACCTGCTGCTCTTCGCCGGCGGCAGCGGCGTCACCCCGATCATGTCGATCACCCGCACCGCCCTCGACCAGGGCAGCGGCAGGATCGTCGTCTTCTACGCCAACCGCGACGAGAGCTCGGTGATCTTCGCCGAGGAGTTCACCCGGCTCGCGTCCGAGAACCCCGACCGGCTGCAGGTCATCCACTGGCTCGAGTCGGTCCAGGGCATCCCGTCGCCGGAGCAGATCAAGGCGTTCGTCGCGCCGTACCTGTCGTACGACGCGTTCGTCTGCGGCCCCGCGCCGTACATGAAGATGGTCACCACCGTGCTGCGTGAGCTCGAGTTCCCGCGCGACCGCCGCCACCAGGAGAAGTTCGTCTCGCTCGGCGGCAACCCGTTCGGCGACATCGAGGAGATGCAGGAGGCCGAGCGCGAGATCGCGGAGGCCGAGTCCGACGAGGCCGACGGCGCCGCCGACGTGCCTGCCGGGCCGGCGGGTCCGGTGAAGGTCGAGGTCGAGCTCGACGGGGACGAGCACACGTTCGACGACTGGGACCCGAAGGTCAAGCTGCTCGACTTCCTGGAGAGCAAGGGCGTGAAGGCGCCGTACTCCTGCCGCGAGGGCGAGTGCTCGGCGTGCGCCATCCGGCTGCTCGAGGGCGAGGTCCGGATGCTCCACAACGACGTGCTGGACTCCGAGGACCTCGCCGACGGCATCCGCCTCGGCTGCCAGTCGCTCCCGATGACGGACACGGTGCGGGTCACCTACAGCTGACCGGTCGAGCGGCCGCCACCGTCACTCGTGGGGGTCGACGGCCGCGGCCGGGCTCTCGGCGTTGGCGATGTTGCGGGCGCTGGTCGAGCGGCCGAGCGCGGCGACCTCGGCGTCCATCCGCGGCAGCAGGTCGGGGATGTGGGGGAGCAGCGCCCGGGAGCCGGCGGCGGAGTTCACCACGTTGCGGTTGAGGCCCACGCCGCGGACCCAGCCGGGGCAGTAGACGTGGCGGGACCGCTTCTCGACGCCCTTGACGAACGCCTTGACGCACGCATCGACCGAGGTGGTCCTGCTGAGCGGGTAGGGCAGCTTCGCCAGCAGGTCGTTGAACGCCACTAGGTCCCGCTTCGCGTCCTGCACGAGCGGGGTGTCGATCCACGACATGTGCGCGCAGCCGACCCGCACGCCCTGGTGGTGAACCTCCAACCGCAGCGCGTTGGCGAAGTGCTCGGCGCCCGCCTTGCTGGCGTTGTAGGCCGCCAGTCCGGGCGCGGCCGCGAACGCCGCCAGCGAGGAGACCACGAGGAAGTAGCCCTTCGAGTCGACCAGCGCCGGCAGCGTCGCCCGGGCGGTGTGGAAGACGCCCAGGACGTTGATGTCGAGCACCCGCTTGAACGCGGCCGGGTCGGTGTTCATGACCGAGCCGTACGACGCGATGCCGGCGTTCGCGATGGCGACGTCGAGGCGGCCGAACCGCTCGACGGCCGCGGTCGCAGCGGCCTCCATCGACGCCAGGTCGCAGACGTCGGCGGCGACCGCCAGGCACGCGTCGTCGCCGATCGCGGCCGCGGTCTCGTCCAGGGCAGCCTGGTCGAGGTCGATCAGCACCAGCCGGGCCCCCTTCGAGGCGAGCGCCTTGGCGGTCTCGGCGCCGATACCGCGCGCGCCGCCGGTGACGAGGATGACCTGGCCGTCGATGTTCATGTGGATCGATGTCCCTTCGGTGGAGCGGAGGTCAGGAGGAGAGGCTGGCGGCGAGCCGGGTCGCGTTCATGTAGGCGATCGACTCGATCGAGATCATCGGGTTGACGCCGGACGAGGTCGGGAAGCAGGACGCGTCCGCGACGAACAGGCCGGGCAGGTCCCAGGCCTGGCCGTCGGGGTCGGTGGCCGACGTGGCGGGGGAACCGCCCATCCGGGCCGATCCCATGATGTGCAGGGCCGCCAGGGCGAGCCGTCCGGGGTCGGTGCCCTCGGCCCGCAGGTCGGCCTCGAAGGTGGCGAGCGAGCCGCGCACGCCCGGCTCGTAGGAGACCGGGCGGTGGTGGGTCGTGCTGACCCGTCGCGCTCCCGCAGCCTCGGCGATCCGGGCGCCGCCGACGATCCCCTGGACGAGGTGCTCCGTGTCGTGGGCCGAGAGCTCGTAGCGCACGACCGGCTCGCCGGCGCGGCCGCGGGCGCGGACGGTGCCGACCGAGTCCCGGTCGCGCACGATCAACGCCACCGCGAGGCTCTGCCGGAGCTCGATCATCCGCTGCCGGAAGTCGACGGCGCCGCGCCAGCCGATGAACCCGGTGCCGAACCCGGGAGTGATCGGAGCGGTCTCGTAGAGCACGCCGTAGCCGTCGCCGTCGAGATCGGTCAGCGCGTCGACGTACCTGCTCTGCATCGCGCCGACCCACGGCTCGACCGGCTCGTCCATCAGGCCCCAGATGGCCGTCGCCGGATGGAGGCGGAGGTGTCGACCGACGTTCGGGTTGCCCAGCCCGCTGCGCTGGAGGAGCGCCGGCGTCTGGATCGCCCCGGCAGCCGCGACGACCGCGCGGGCGCGGACCGTGACCCGGTGCCCGTCCGCCGAGACCGCCTCGACACCGGTCGCCCGGCCGCCCGCCTGCGACACCCGGCGTGCGGTGACGCCGGTGTAGATCCGGGCGCCGGCAGCCGCGGCGTCCTCCAGCCAGGTCTTCGTCACCGACTGCTTGGCGCCGATCCGGCAGCCCATGCCGCAGCGGCCGCACCCGACGCCCTGGTCGCAGCCGATCACGTTGCGCGGCATCGCCGCGGCGTTCCAGCCGAGGGCGGTGGCGCCCCGCTCGAGGACCGCGTCCCGCGGCGCGGCCCGGTCGTGGTCGGTGTTGACGCCGAGGCGGGTGCAGACGGCGTCGAGCGCGTCGTCGTACTCCTCGGTCACGAACTGCTTCGCGCCGAGGTCGGCCCACTCCTGCCGCACGTGCTCGGGCGTGCGGAACGACGTCGTGTAGTTCACGACGGTGCCGCCGCCGAGGCCGCGCCCGGCGAGCAGGCCGATCCGCCCCTCGGCCGTGGTCTGCGGAGCGAGCGCGTAAAGGTTGACGAAGCCGGACTCCTCGCCGCCGTCGAAGTCGCGCTCGTCGTGGTGGTCTCCCGCCTCGAGCACGATGACGTCGAGCCCGGCGGCCGCGAGCACGCCGGCCGCGGTGCCGCCGCCGGCGCCGGAGCCGACCACGACCACGTCGCAGGTCAGGTCGGAGTCGGGCGTCGCACGCAGCGGNAGCGCCGGGGGAGGTACGTCGGCGCGGTGGCCGAGCGGCCCCGAGTAGCCCATCGCGTCCCAGACCGCCGGCCCGCCCTTCGCGTAGTAGGGGAGGAGCGCCGCCCCCTTGAGCGCCGCGAAGAGGGCTCGCTTCGGCGCGGCAGGCGAGTCGGACATCGCCAGGAGGAACCGTTCGCGTCCGGCCTGGTCGAGCTGCGAGAAGCGCTGGGCCCGACCGGTCAGCGCCAACCCGACCGCCCGGGTGTTCCAGCCGCGCAGCAGCACCCGCAGCTGGGTGACCTCGGCCGCCCGGGGGTTGGCGGCGGCGATCTCGAGGGCGAGGTCGACGGCCCCCACCTCGCTCGCGGACGGGACGCCGGCAGCAGCCGGAGCGAAGGTGTCGCAGATGAGGCGCATCGCCTCGCGCTCGCGGGCGCTGAACGTCATGCGGTGAGGCTAGTCGGAATCGCGGTGCGAGGAAGAGGGCAACTTGCCGTCGCACTGGTAGATTGGTGCTCAGTTGAAGGAGCCAGTCACGCACTGGCCCCCCCGGCGCCGGACTGCAGGGCGTCGGTTCATCTACTTTGTTCCTTGCGGCCTTCTCTCATGGGCTGCCGTCGAGGTCAGTGCAGGTGTGTTCATCCGCGCGGCAGGCACCACCGTCTGCGCGTCTCGACAGCAGTAACCATCAAGGAGAAAACAATGGCAACCGGAACCGTCAAGTGGTTCAACGAGACCAAGGGCTTCGGCTTCATTGCGCAGGACGGCGGTGACGGCGACGTGTTCGTCCACCACACCGGCATCAGCGGCACGGGCTTCAAGACCCTCGCCGAGGACCAGAAGGTCGAGTTCGACGTGACCCGTGGCCCGAAGGGCCTGCAGGCGGAGAACGTCCGCGCGATCTGAGCGATCCACGCAAACGCACGGCCCCACCCTCGGGTGGGGCCGTTCGTCTTTTTCCACAGGTCGCGTGCTCACAGGTCCTCGACCGCGAAGAGCCAGATCCCGTTCGAGACCTCGTCGGCGGCGAACCGTCGCGGACCGTCGGCGGTCGGGATCTCCCACACCGTCAGCTGGTCCTGCTGCCAGGCGTAGAGCGGGTCCTGGATGGTGATCTGCCCGACCCGCGTCCAGTCGAAGTAGTGGTCCCAGGGATTGATGCCCCCGACGTCGATCGGGTCGAACTCGGGGACCGCTCCGACCGCTCGCCAGCCGCTCATCAGGTGCCTCGAAGGTGGGATGTCCGCCGCACGCGGTTCGCAGGTGCGGCCCCTATTGTTCGCGGACGCGAGTCAGCCCTCGGACAACCCCGTAGACGGACATGACGAGACCTCCCAGCGCCATGAGGAGCCCGGCGTACACGAAGAGCGCCATCGCGGCGCTGTCGGTTGGCTCGGGCCAGGCCCACCAGGCGATGGCGCCTCCCAGTACGACGTAGAGCAATCCTCGGGCGATGATCGTTCCGGGGCTCCATCTCTGTTCGTCTTCCGCAGTACCGTCGCTCACCAACCCCGCTCCCGCCACTCCGCGAGGCTCGGGCGCTCGGCGCCGAGGGTCGAGTCGTTGCCGTGGCCGGGGTAGAACCAGGTGTCGTCGGGGAGGGTGCCGAACAGCTTGGTCTCGACGTCGTCGATGAGGGTGGCGAAGGCGGCCGAGTCGCCGAAGGTGTTGCCCACGCCTCCCGGGAAGAGGGAGTCGCCGGTGAAGAGGTGGGGGTGGCCCGCCGGGTCGCGGTAGAGCAGGCAGATCGAGCCGGGGGTGTGGCCGGTGATCCGGATGACCTCCAGCTCGCACGAGCCGACGGCGACCGTGTCCCCGTCGGTCACCCGCCGGGAGACCTCCACCCCGGTCTGCTCGGTGATCGCGTCGGCATCGGGCTCACCGGCGACGACGTCGGCTCCGGTCGCGGCGACGACGTCGGCCAGCGCGCGGTGGTGGTCCCAGTGCTGGTGGGTCGTCACGACCGTGGTGAGGCCGGCGTCGCCGATGAGGGGGAGCAGCGTGTCGGGCTCCGCGGCAGCGTCGATCAGCACCTGGGCGCCGGTCTCGGCGCAGCGGAGGAGGTAGGCGTTGTTGGACATCTGCTCGTCGACCGCCACCTTGGTGATGGTGAGGCTCTCGAGCGTCCGGACGTCGGGGGCGCCGCCGGGTGTCACGGCTCCGGTGTAGGTCATCGTCCCTCCATGGTGGGCAGTGTGCCGGTCGAGCTGGTCAGGTGGTCGCCAGGGTCGCGGCCCGATGCCCACCAGGCAAGTGCCGAGGCGGGCCCGGACACGACCGGCGCGTCGCCGGTGGGGGAGCCGAAGGCCCAGTCGCGGTCGAGGTCGGTGGCGTGTGCGGTGAAGCCGGCGCCGTCGTACCTCGGGGCGTCGCGGTCGAGGAACGCCGCGGCGGTCTCCGTGGGCCAGGACGCGTAGCCGTAGCCGGCGTCGAGGTCGGCGTGGTGGATCTCGACCTCGCGCAGGCGCAGCGTCGGGACCAGCGCGGCCGGCATCACGATCCCGCCGGGGGTGCGGTCGAAGGTCGCGTCGGGAGGGAGGTCGGGCACGCCCCCGACGACGTCGGCGAAGAAGTCGGCCGCGGACCGCAGCCGCTCGCGGACCTCGGCCGGGGGCCTGGCCGCGAGCGCGGCGATGTCGGCGTCGCGGCTCTCGTTCGAGGCGTACATGGGGGTGGGGCGACCCTCGAGCAGTCCGCGTACGGCGCCGCCGAGCCCCTCCGCGTTGAGCGCGAGGTGCGCGATCACGTGGGCCCGGCTCCACCCGACGCAGACGCTGGGAGCACCCCAGTCGCTGTCGGGGAGGCCGTCGACGGTGGTCAGGAGCCGGTCGGTGGCGAGCGAGATGAGGTCGGTCACACCCCCATCATCCCCCGAGAAATTTCCGCTGTCGGCGGCGCGTGAGAGTCTGGCGACGTGGCCGACCAGCTGATCATTCGCGGTGCCCGCGAGCACAACCTCAAGGACGTCTCGCTCGACCTGCCCCGCGACTCCCTCATCGTCTTCACCGGGCTCTCGGGCTCCGGGAAGTCGAGCCTGGCGTTCGACACGATCTTCGCCGAGGGCCAGCGTCGCTACGTCGAGTCGTTGTCGGCCTACGCCCGTCAGTTCCTCGGTCAGATGGACAAGCCCGACGTCGACTTCATCGAGGGGTTGTCGCCGGCGGTCTCCATCGACCAGAAGTCCACGTCGAAGAACCCGCGCTCGACCGTCGGCACGATCACCGAGGTCTACGACTACCTCCGCCTGCTCTACGCACGCGCCGGCCGCCCGCACTGCCCGACCTGCGGCGCTCCGATCGAGCGCCAGACGCCCCAGCAGATCGTCGACCGGGTGCTCGCCCTCGAGGAGGGCCGCCGGTTCCAGGTGCTCGCCCCGGTGATCCGCGGCCGCAAGGGGGAGTACGTCGACCTCTTCCGGCAGCTGCAGACCCAGGGCTTCAGCCGGGCCCGGGTCGACGGGACGATCCACACCCTCGACACCCCGCCCAAGCTCGACAAGAAGATCAAGCACACGATCGAGGTCGTCGTCGACCGGCTGGCGGTCAAGGCGTCGGCCAAGCGCCGGCTCACCGACTCCGTCGAGACCGCGCTCAGCCTCGCGAGCGGCCTCGTCGTCCTCGACTTCGTCGACCTGCCCGACGGCGACCCGCACCGCGAGATGCGGTTCAGCGAGAAGATGGCGTGCCCCAACGAGCACCCGATCGACACCGACGAGCTCGAGCCGCGGTCGTTCTCGTTCAACTCGCCCTTCGGGGCGTGCCCGTCCTGCACGGGGCTCGGCACCCGGATGGAGGTCGACCCCGAGCTGGTCGTCCCCGACCCGACCGCGACCCTGGCCGAGAACGCGCTCCAGCCGTGGAGCCACGCCCACGTCGCCGACTACTTCGGCAAGCTGGTGCAGGCGCTGGGCCAGGAGCTCGGGTTCGACATGGACACGCCGTGGGAGCAGCTCCCGGCGAAGGCCCAGAAGTCGATCCTCGACGGCCACCCGACCAAGGTCCACGTCGTCACCCGCAACCGCTACGGGCGCGAGCGCTCCTACTACGCCGAGTTCGAGGGCGTCCGGTCCTACGTCGAGCGTCGCCACCGCGAGGCCGAGAGCGACGTCAGCCGCGAGCGGTTCGAGGGCTTCATGCGCGAGGTCCCGTGCCCGGTGTGCGAGGGCTCGCGGCTCAAGCCGGTGTCGATGTCGGTGACGCTCGGGTCGCGGGCCGCGGGCGGCAAGAACATCGCGCAGGTCTGCGAGCTCCCGATCAACGAGGCCGCCGACTACCTCCGCAACCTCGACCTCTCCACCCGCGAGCGCCAGATCGGTGAGCGGGTGCTCAAGGAGATCGAGGAGCGGCTGCAGTTCCTGCTCGACGTCGGCCTCGACTACCTCAGTCTCGACCGACCCTCCGGCTCGCTCTCCGGCGGCGAGGCACAGCGGATCCGGCTCGCGACCCAGATCGGCGCCGGGCTCGTGGGCGTGCTCTACGTCCTCGACGAGCCGTCGATCGGGCTGCACCAGCGCGACAACCAGAAGCTGATCGAGACCCTGCTGCGGCTCAAGGACCTCGGCAACACCCTGATCGTCGTCGAGCACGACGAGGAGACCATCCGGGTCGCCGACTGGGTGGTCGACATCGGTCCGGGTGCCGGCGAGCACGGTGGACAGGTCGTCCACTCCGGCACGGTCAAGGGGCTGCTCGAGCACCCCGACTCGATGACGGGTGAGTACCTCTCCGGTCGCCGCGAGATCCCGGTGCCCTCGATCCGTCGCCCGCGCACCGTCGGACGCGAGCTCCGGGTCCACGGCGCCCGCGAGCACAACCTCGCCAACATCGACGTCAGCTTCCCGCTCGGCCTGTTCGTCGCGGTCACCGGAGTGTCCGGCTCGGGCAAGTCCACCCTCGTCAACGACATCCTCTACACCTCCCTGGCCAAGGAGCTCCACCGCGCCCGCACCATCCCGGGGCGCCACCAGAAGATCACCGGCATCGACGACGTCGACAAGGTGATCCACGTCGACCAGGGCCCGATCGGCCGGACGCCGCGGTCCAACCCGGCGACGTACACCGGAGTGTTCGACCACATCCGCAAGCTGTTCGCGTCCACCCCCGAGGCGAAGATCCGCGGCTACCAGCAGGGGCGGTTCTCGTTCAACGTCAAGGGCGGGCGCTGCGAGGCCTGCGCCGGCGACGGCACGATCAAGATCGAGATGAACTTCCTGCCCGACGTCTACGTCCCGTGCGAGGTCTGCCACGGCGCCCGCTACAACCGCGAGACGCTCGAGGTCCACTACAAGGGCAAGACCATCGCCGAGGTCCTCGACATGCCGATCGAGGAGGCGCTCGAGTTCTTCGGCGCGGTGCCCGCGATCGCGCGCCACATGAAGACCCTGGTCGAGGTCGGCCTCGGCTACGTCCGGCTCGGCCAGCCCGCGACCACGCTGTCCGGCGGCGAGGCCCAGCGGGTGAAGCTCTCGACCGAGCTCCAGAAGCGGTCCACCGGCCGCACCGTCTACGTCCTCGACGAGCCCACCACGGGCCTCCACTTCGAGGACATCCGCAAGCTGCTGGGCGTGCTGTCGTCGCTCGTCGACAAGGGCAACACCGTGCTCGTGATCGAGCACAACCTCGACGTCGTCAAGACCGCCGACTGGATCATCGACATGGGCCCCGAGGGCGGTTCGCGCGGTGGCACCGTCGTCGCCGAGGGCACCCCGGAGCAGATCGCCGCGACGCCGGGCAGCTTCACCGGGGAGTTCCTCAAGCCGTTGCTCGACGGCCGCGAGGCCGCTCAGCCGAAGCGCAAGCGTGCGGCCGCGGCGGCAGCCGCCCGCCCCACGAAGGCGCGGAGCACGGCGCGACGCTGAACAAAACCCAAGAATCCGCGGCGCGCTGAACCAGACGGCCGCCCGGTACGTTCTCCGGGTATGACGGTCAAAAGATCAACCATCCTCAGTCGGCGTCGGGCGCTGTCGGGCGCGGCGGCGGTCGGGATCGGCGTCCCCCTGCTCGCCGCGTGTGGTGACGACGACACCGCCGCCACCGGGACCGACCCCACGGAGTCCGCAACGTCGTCGAGCACCCCGTCCAGCGCTCCGAGGACGTCCGGTGCGGCGGAGCCCGAGTCGTCCGCGGCCTCGTCGGCCCCGGCCGGTGAGGGCATCGCGACGTCGGAGGTACCGGTCGGCGGCGGCCTGGTGCTCAGCGACGAGCAGGTCGTGATCACCCAGCCGACCGCGGGTGACTTCCGCGCCTTCACCGCAGTCTGCACCCATGCCGGCTGCCTGGTCGCGCGGGTGTCGACCGAGATCGAGTGCGACTGCCACAGCAGCCGCTTCTCCATCGAGGACGGCTCGGTGGTGGGCGGACCTGCTCCGTCGCCGCTCGCGGAAGCGGACTTCGAGGTCACCGGCGACCGGATCACGCTCGCATGAGCGGGCTCGGGGAGGTCCGGGCGTCCCGCCGGATCGTCTTCAACGGTCTGGGCGCTCTCGGGGTCGCGGTCGCTCTCGCCGGCTGTGCCGGTGGTGGTGACGAAGGCAGCGACGCCGACGAGGTCGAGTCGGGCGCCGAGCTGACCACCACCGACCAGGTGCCCGTCGGCGGCGGGATCGTGCTGACCGACCAGCGGGTCGTGGTCACGCAGCCGACCGAGGGCGAGTACCGCGCCTACACGGCCGTGTGCACGCACCAGCAGCTGCTCGTGACGTCGGTCGAGGACGGCACCATCGTCTGCGCCAACCACGGCAGCGAGTACGACGCCGCGACCGGCGAGGTGGCCCAGGGGCCGGCGACGGCCGCGCTGGCCACCGTCGCGATCACGGTCGACGGCGACAAGATCCTCAAGGCCTGATGGTCAGGACCTGACGGCGACCCGGCGCCACCGGGTGTCGCGGGGGGACGG
>NZ_JACEHF010000130.1 GCF_014180685.1 Nocardioides pelophilus
CCCTCGAGCTGGTGCGGGTGACGGAAGCTGCCGCGATGGCGGCCGGCCGCTGGGTGGGCCGCGGCGACAAGAACGGTGCCGACGGCGTCGCCGTCAACGCGATGCGGGTGATGATCTCGACGATCGGCATGGACGGCGTCGTCGTCATCGGCGAGGGCGAGAAGGACGACGCCCCGATGCTCTACAACGGCGAGCGGGTCGGCGACGGCACCGGCCCCGAGTGCGACGTCGCGGTCGACCCGATCGACGGCACCACCCTGACCGCCAAGGGCATGAGCAACGCGATCGCCGTACTCGCCGTCGCGCCACGCGGCTCGATGTACGACCCCTCCGCGGTGTTCTACATGGAGAAGCTGGTCACCGGTCCCGAGGCGGCCGAGGTCGTCGACATCCGCTACCCGGTCGCCGAGAACATCCACCAGGTCGCGAAGGCGAAGGGCGCCACGGCCTCCGACGTCACCGTCGTCCTGCTCGACCGGCCCCGCCATGCCGGCCTGGTCGACGAGATCCGGGCCACCGGCGCACGGATCAAGTTCATCATCGACGGCGACGTCGCCGGTGGCATCTCCGCCGCCCGCCCGAACTCCGGTGTCGACCTGCTGCTCGGTGTCGGCGGCACGCCCGAGGGCATCATCACGGCCTGTGCGATCAAGGCGATGGGCGGCACGATCCAGGGGCGGCTCTGGCCGACCGACGACGACGAGCGCCAGCGCGCGATCGACGCCGGCCACAACCTCGACCCCGACTACGTCCTCACCACCGACACCCTGGTGACCGGCGACGACTGCTTCTTCGTCGCCACCGGCATCACCGACGGCGACCTGCTCCGCGGCGTGCGCTACCGCGCCGGCGGCTGCACCACCGAGTCGCTGGTCATGCGGTCGCGCTCCGGCACCATCCGCACCATCACCTCCGAGCACCAGCTCCAGAAGCTGCGCAACTTCAGCTCCATCGACTTCGACTAGCCCTCATTGGCCGAGCGTGTCTCCGGCGCGTCAGGGGGCAGCAAGCTGCCGGTGCGCGCCTCCCGACACGCTGCCGACCCGCGGACGACGCGGTCAGGGCTTGCGGCTGGTTGGCGGCTTCAGGCAGTGGTGGCGTCGACCGCAGCGAGGGCGGCGACCCCTGAGGTGTGACGCACCAGCGCGTCACCGACGACGCGCATGACCCGCGGGTCGAGGGCGAGACCGATGTGTGAGGCACGGACCTCGACCGCGACGCCCTCGGGGTCGACGCAGGCCTTCCAGTCGACGATGCCGTCGCGCCGGGAGTAGACGTTCGTCATGGCGACGCCCTCGGGGACCGGCTGCCGGACCTCGTGGAAGCTGATCTCGGCGCAAGGACCCGAGACGCACTCCTGGGACATGACGCCGGGGAGACCGACCTGGGACAGGCGGTTCAGGACGGTGACGCCGCCGGTGAGCAGCCGGTGGTGAGCACCGGGCGCCAGCATCGGGCTGCCCATCGTGACGATGCCGGAGACCAGGTCGGGACGGCGGACCGCGATGCCGCGGGCGATCATGCCGCCCAGGCTGTGGCCGACGATCTGCACCCGCGACCCGCGCCGCTCGGCGATCCGCTCGAGGTGCGCCTCGACGAGGGCAGCCGCGTTGAGCGTGCACCCCACGTTGGCGCTGATGTGGGCGCGGTAGGTGCGGAACCCGCGCTCGCGCAGGCCCGCTGCCATCTGGCGCAGCGTCCAGTCCCCCGCCATGAAACCGGGGACGAGCAGCACCGGCTCGGCCGCGCGGACCGCGCCGCGGCCGGCGTACGGCGTGCGCCGGCGAGCCCGGCGGGACACGCCCTTGTGGACGGCCAACCGTCCGGCCTCGGTCACGACGCTGCCCTCACGGAGCAACGCAGCGAGTGCCGGACGGCCGAAGCCGTCGGGCAATAGGTAAGGCGCCAGCACGCTGCTCACATTCCCGACCTTACTTGGTTGAAACCTGAACCTGGTGACCATCCGGCAAACTGGAGTTCATGGGCACGACATCTGATCGGCACAACGTCGCGGTCTCCGAGGAGTTATTCGCCCCACTCCCGACCGGGGTCGAGCTCTGCTACCAGACCTTCGGCGACCCGGCGGCCGATCCGCTGCTGCTGGTGATGGGCCTGGGCGGGCCGATGAACTGGTGGGACGCCGACCTCTGCACGCTGCTCGCCCAGCACGGGTTCTTCGTCATCCGCTTCGACAACCGCGACACCGGCCGTTCCACCCGCGACACCCACCGGGTGCGGCAGCGCGACCTGGTCCGCGCGTTCCTCGGGCGGCCGGTCACGGCGCCCTACTCCATCGCCGACCTCGCCGACGACGGCTTCGGGCTGCTCGACCACCTCGGGATCGAGAGCGCCCATGTGATGGGCGTGTCCATGGGCGGCATGATCGCCCAGACGATGGCGGTCGCCCGGCCGGATCGGGTCCGGTCCCTCATCAGCATCATGTCGACCACCGGACGCCGTACGGTCGGCTGGCAGAGCCCCGGCCTGCTGCCGATGCTGACGACCCGCCGGGGTCCGGGACGGGATGCGTACGTCGAGGGCAGCCAGCGGGTCTGGCGGCTGATCGGCTCCCCCGCGTTCCCGCTCGACCCCGAGGAGCTCAGGCGCCGCGCCCACGAGACCTTCGACCGCGGCATCAGCCGCTCTGCCGTCGCCCGGCAGATGCTGGCCGTGCTCACGCAGCCGGACCGCACCCCGCAGCTGCGCCGGTTGTCGATGCCGACCCTGGTGGTCCACGGCCTTGCCGACCGGATGGTGCACGTCTCCGGGGGACGGTCGACCGCGCTGGCGGTGCCGGGCAGCGAGCTGCTGCTGATCGACGGCATGGGCCACGACCTCCCGGAGCCGCTCTTCGAGACCTTCGCCTCAGCGGTGCGACGCACGGCAGACCGCGCTACCCCGAACTAGGGAGCCCAACCGGTCTAGACAAAACATCAACTTCCGAGCAATGTGGCTGTGGTCACATCAAGCGGGAGGGTTCAATGGCGAATCGCTCGGGAGAACTTCCGACCCCGGAATCAGACGCGAACCCCGACTCGGTCCCGGGTCGGCGCAGCACAACCGGATCTCGGCGGACCTGGCGGCGCGGTCTCGCGACCGCCGCGACGATCGGCCTCACCGCAACGTTGCTGTCGGCTTGCGGCGACTCGGACGACGCCCTGGTCTGGTACATCAACCCGGATGCCGGCGGCCAGGCCGCCGTGGCGGAGGCGTGCAGCAAGGAGCTCGGCTNAGCAAGGAGCTCGGCTTCGAGATCACCACCCAGGTCCTCCCCCAGGCGGCCGGGGAGCAGCGCATCCAGCTCGCCCGTCGACTCGCTGCCGAGGACCCGGCCATCGACCTGATGAGCATCGACCCGCCGTACACGGCGGAGTTCGCGAACGCCGGCTACCTGGCCGAGATTCCTGCTGACATGCAGGACCGGTTCCGCGAGCAGGCGTTCGCGGGCGCTGCCGAGGCGGCGACCTGGGAGGACCAGCTGGTGGTCGCGCCGTTCTGGTCGAACACGCAGGTCCTCTGGTACCGCAAGGCCTTCGTCGAGAAGACCGGGCTCGACATGTCACAGCCGGTCACCTGGGACGAGATCATCAAGGCCGCCGCCAACAACGGCGGAAAGGTCGCGGTCCAGTCCAACAAGTACGAGGGCTACGCGGTCTGGATCAACGCGCTGATCGCCGGAGCAGGCGGTGAGATCGCCACCGACACCGAGAAGGGCGCGGAGGCGACCATCGAGGTCGACTCGGACGCCGGGGCCGAGGCCGCCCGCATCATCGAGTCGCTCGCCAGCTCTGACGCCGCACCGGCCGACATGTCGGTCGCCCAGGAAGGCCAAGCCGGGGCGACGTTCGGCGGGGACGAAGGCGCCTTCATGGTCAACTGGACCTACGTCCTGACCGGCGCCGGCTACCCGGAGGACGTGGTCAAGGACATCGGCTACACGCGCTACCCCCAGACCGTGGCCGGCGAGGAGTCCCGGCCCCCGTACGGCGGGATCGGGATCGGGGTCAGCGAGTTCTCGGACCACAAGGAGCAGGCGATCGAGGCCCTCGAGTGCCTGACCAGCCCGGACAACCAGGGCCTCAACGCCGAGCTGACCGGCAACATGCCGTCCAGTCCGGCGGGTTACGACTACCCCGCACTTGCGGAGATCTATCCGCAGGACCTGCTCGACCTCTTCCAGCAGAGTCTCGAGGTCGCTGCGCCGCGCACGGTGTCGCCGTACTGGAGCGACATCTCCGGCGCCCTGCAGAGCCGCTTCCATCCACCGTCGTCCGTGGACGAGGACACGCCGGCTGATGCGCAGGCCTTCATCGAGGACGTGCTGCAGCAAAGGAGCCTCCTGTGACCGCGACGGTTGACGCACCCAAGTCGACGCACCGGGCGCCAGCGGTCGTCAGCGACCGCTCGTCCGCGGAGAACCGCCTCGGCCTGCGACTCGTCGCACCCGCGGTGGTCGTGATGCTCCTGGTGACCGCATGGCCCATGATCCAGGCGCTCTACCTGTCGCTGTTCCAGTACCGGCTGACCTCACCCGACGAGAAGGAGTTCGTCGGCCTCGGCAACTACGCGACCGTGCTGGGCGACGGCCTGTTCTGGAAGGACACCGTCAACACCGTGATCATCATGGTGGTCACCGTCGCGGTCGAGCTCGTGATCGGCTTCGTGTTCGCGATGGTGATGCACCGGGTCATCTTCGCGCGAGGGGTGATCCGGACCTCGATCCTGATCCCCTACGGCATCATCACCGTGGTCTCGGCCTTCGCCTGGCAGTTCACGTTCAGCCTGACCAACGGATGGGTCAACAGCTGGTTCAACTGGCTGCCGTGGATCGCGGAGGACACCAACTGGTTCGGCGACCACTGGCCCGCGATGTTCGCGATCATGGTCTCGGAGATCTGGAAGACCACGCCGTTCATGTCGCTGCTGCTGCTCGCCGGTCTGTCCCAGGTCAGCGAGGACATGATCGAAGCCGCGAAGGTCGACGGTGCCACGTGGTGGCAGCGGCTCTGGAAGGTGATCCTCCCCAACATGCGGGCCGCGATCATGGTCGCTGTTCTCTTCCGTGCCCTCGACGCGTTCCGGATCTTCGACAACATCTTCGTGATGACCCGCGGAGCGCAGGACACGGAATCGTCCTCGTTCCTGACCTACCGGCAGGTGATCGAGCAGTTCCAGCTGGGTCTCGGCTCAGCCCTTTCCGTCCTGCTCTTCCTGACCGTCCTACTGCTGGCGTTCCTGATCGTGAAGATGTTCCGGGTCGACCTGGCCCAGGCGAGGGGTGAGGGCTGATGGCCACACGTGCAGACGCTCAGGCCAAGGTAGGCACCGGGATCGGCTTCGTCGTGATCATGATCTGGTGCCTGCTCCCGGTGGCATGGATCATCTCGTTGTCGTTCAAGTCCACCGCCGAGACCGGCGCCGGGAGTCCGCAGTTCCTGCCGAAGGACGGGACTCTCGACAACTACAAGACCCTGCTGGGGGTCGGGACCCTGAGTGACGGCACGAAGCCCGACCCGGCCGTCTCCGACGACTTCCTCCAGGCACTGCTCAACTCGTTCGGCGTCGCGGCCATCGCCACGTTGCTGTCGGTCGTCTTCGCGACGCTCGCGGCCTATGCGATCGCCCGCCTCGAGTTCAAGGGCAAGCGGCTCGTACTCTCCCTGGCCCTCGCGATCGCAATGTTCCCGGTGGTGTCGTTGGTGGGACCGCTCTTCGACATGTGGCGCACGTTCCACCTGTTCAACACCTGGCCGGGGCTGATCATCCCCTACATGACGTTCACGCTTCCGCTGGCGATCTGGACGCTGTCTGCGTTCTTCCGCGAGATCCCGTGGGAGATGGAGCAGGCCGCTCAGGTCGACGGCGCGACGTCGTGGCAGGCGTTCCGCAAGGTGATCGTCCCGTTGGCAGCGCCCGGGGTGTTCACGGCCGCGATCCTGACCTTCTTCTTCGCGTGGAACGAGTTCGTGCTCGCGATCTCGCTGACCTCCACGACGGACTCACGCACGGTGCCCGCACAGATGTCCTTCTTCGTCGGGCCCGACCCGTTCAATCCGCCGTACGGGCAGCTGGCAACGGCCTCGGTCGTCGTCACCGTCCCGATCATCGTCATCGTGCTGTTGTTCCAGCGCAAGATCGTCGCCGGCCTGACCTCCGGCGCAGTGAAGGGATAGGACCCCATGGCATCGATCAACATCCAGAACCTCGTCAAGAAGTACGGCGACGGGTTCCCGGCGGTCAACGACGTCTCGATCGACATCGCCGACGGCGAGTTCATGATCCTCGTCGGCCCCTCCGGGTGCGGGAAGTCGACCCTGCTGCGGATGATCGTCGGGCTCGAGGACATCACCTCCGGTGACCTGACGATCGGCGACCGTCGGGTCAACGACCTGGCGCCGCGCGACCGCAACCTCGCCATGGTGTTCCAGAACTACGCGTTGTACCCGCATCTCACCGTCTACGAGAACATCGCCTTCCCGCTCCGGCTGGCCAAGATGGACAACGCCGAGGTCGACCGGCTGGTGAAGGAGGCGTCGAAGACGCTCGAGCTCGACGAGCACCTCCAGCGCAAGCCGGGCAACCTGTCCGGCGGCCAGCGCCAGCGCGTCGCGATGGGGCGCGCGATCGTCCGGCAGGCCGACGCGTTCCTCTTCGACGAGCCGCTCTCCAACCTCGACGCCAAGCTGCGCGGCCAGATGCGCACCGAGATCTCGCGGCTGCAGAAGAAGCTCGGGATCACGACGGTTTACGTCACCCACGACCAGACCGAGGCGATGACGCTCGGCGACCGGGTCGCCGTGCTCAAGCGGGGCATCCTCCAGCAGCTGGCGACCCCGCGGGAGCTCTACGACAACCCGGGCAACCTCTTCGTCGCCGGCTTCATCGGCTCGCCGCCGATGAACTTCCTCCCGTGCGAGGTCTCGGGCTCGACCGCGAAGCTGCCGTTCGGCGAGATCGAGCTGCCTCCCGAGAAGGCCCGCGCGGCGGAGGGCAAGGGGCTGCTGATCGCGGGGGTCCGGCCGGAGAGCTTCGAGGACGCCACGTTGGCCCCGAAGGACAAGGGCGGCGCCACCTTCTCCACGACGGTCGACGTCGTCGAGTGGCTCGGCAACGAGACCTACGCCTACATCCCGTTCGAGGCCCCGCCCGAGGTCGAGAAGCAGCTGCGCCAGCTCGAGCAGGAGCTCGACGGCGAAGCGCTGCGCACCCAGCTGGTGATCAGCCTCGACGGCGCCAGCCGGATCAAGGAGGGCGAGACCGCCGAGATCTGGATGGACGCGGCCAAGCTGCACCTCTTCGACCCGGCCACCGGCGAGAACCTCACCGTCGACCGCGAGAACGCCGGCGAGATCCCGGGGGCGAAGGTCACCGCCTGAGGTTTCAGCTCCTGCCAAACCGCGCGAGCAGCCGCTCCTCCTCGTCATCGGTGAGCGGTACGGCGAGGGCGCGCAGCCACTCCGCGAGCTCGCCGTCGGCCAGGTCGCGGTGCTCGGTCGGCTCGCCCGGCCGCCGTACGGTCAGCGCGGTGCCGGTGACCGTGACGTGGCGGCCGTCCTCGTGCTTGGTGATCATCAGGCCGCTGCGGAAGTGCGAGGTCGGGAACGTGCTCGTGTAGTGGTGGCCCATCACCACGTCGACCGGGAGCACGGGCAGCTCGTCGACGGTGTGGGTGAGCTCCCAGCCGCCCTCGCGCAGCCGGTGCAGCTCCCAGCCGCCGTCCAGGTTCAGGCGCACCCGGTAGGGCCAGCCGCGCTGGTCGCTCTCCGCGCCGTCCACCAGGGCCACCGGCCGGACCAGGCTCATCCCGAATCCGGGGTCGCAGAGCAGCCGCTCGCCGTCGAGGCGCACCTCGACGGTCATGTGCGTGCGGCCCTGGACCGTGCCGGTCGCGGGGTCACCGACCCGCCCGAGGTGACGGCGTACGTCGAAGCCCAGCCGCTCGAGCGCAGCCGCGAAGACCGTGGCGTGCTCGAAGCAGTAGCCGCCTCTCCCCCGGTCGACGAACTTCTCGTTCAACGCGTCGATCCCGACGCCGGGGTGCTGCTCGAGCAGCACGTCGATGTTGTCGAAGGTGAACCGGCGGACGTGCGCCTCGTGCAGCTCGTCGAGCGCCGCCCGGTCGGGCGCGCGCGCCGCCAGGCCGAGCCGGCCGAGGTAGCCGTCGAGGTCGAGTCGGTCGATCTGCCAGGGGTCGTCGGTCACGCCCCGATCGTAGGGTTCTCCGCATGACCGTCCGCCAGCTCCGCCTCGTCGTCCACGCCTCCGACTACGACCAGGCGCTCGCCTTCTTCCGCGACGCGCTCGGCATGCCCCAGGCCGAGGCTTACTCCGGCCCGGGTGGCGCCGAGGTCACCATCCTCGATGCCGGCCGCGCCACCCTGGAGATCTGCAACGACGCGCAGATCGACTACATCGACGAGGTCGAGGTAGGGCACCGGGCGGCGCCGCACTTCCGGGTCGCGCTCGAGGTCGACGACTGCGCGACCGCGACCGAGGCCGCCCTCGAGGGTGGGGCGATGCCGGTCGCGCCGCCGACACTGACGCCGTGGACCTCGCTCAACGCCCGCTTCGACGCGCCGGGCGAGGTGCACCTCACCCTGTTCGAGGAGCGCGCCTGAGGTCCATCCCGACCTCGAGCACCATGCCGAGCTCGATGCCCTCGGCACGGCGTACGACGTCCTTGAGCGGCAGCAGGTAGCGACCGTCCTTGGGGAACAGGGCAGTCGCGAACTCGGTGTCGCCGATGACGGCCGTGACCGGCACCTGGCCCCAGTACTCCAGGCCCTTCGCGGCGTCCTTGACGTCGTCGCTGTCGTCGACCGGGATGTCGGCGTAGTAGAACGGCGCCGGGCCGCGCCACTCGATGACGGTCGCCGAGAACTCGAACTCCACGGCCGAGAGCCTAGACGCGGTCGGCGACCCTCGGGTCGACGTACACGGTGCCGCCGAGCTCGACGAACTCGGCCGACTTCTGTGCCATCTCGGGGGCGAAGCGGTCTCGAACGTCCTGGCTGATCCGCATCGAGCAGAACTTGGGCCCGCACATGGAGCAGAAGTGCGCGGTCTTGGCGCTCTCCGCGGGGAGGGTCTCGTCGTGGAACGACTCGGCGGTGACGGGGTCGAGCGAGAGCGCGAACTGGTCGCGCCACCGGAACTCGAAGCGCGCCCTGGAGAGCGCGTCGTCCCAGTCGCGGGCGCCCGGGTGGCCCTTGGCGACGTCGGCGGCGTGTGCGGCCAGCTTGTAGGTGATCACTCCCGTCTTCACGTCGTCGCGGTCGGGCAGCCCGAGGTGCTCCTTCGGCGTGACGTAGCAGAGCATCGCGGTCCCGTGCATCGCGATCGTGGCGGCACCGATCGCCGAGGTGATGTGGTCGTAGCCGGGCGCGATGTCGGTGGCGAGCGGGCCGAGCGTGTAGAACGGCGCGCCGTGGCACCACTCCTGCTGCAGCCGGACGTTCTCCTCGACCAGGTGCAGCGGCACGTGGCCGGGGCCCTCGACCATCACCTGCACGTCGTGCTCCCACGCCCGCCCGGTGAGCTCGGCCAGGGTGCGCAGCTCGGCCAGCTGGGCCTCGTCGTTGGCGTCGGCGGTGGAGCCGGGCCGGAGGCCGTCCCCGAGCGAGAAGCTGACGTCGTACTGCCCGAAGATCTCGCAGAGCTCGTCGAAGTGCGTGTAGAGGAAGTTCTCCTCGTGGTGCGCCAGGCACCACCCGGCCATGATCGAGCCGCCCCGGGAGACGATGCCCGTGACCCGGCGGGCGGTGAGCGGCACGTAGCGCAGGAGTACGCCGGCGTGGACGGTCATGTAGTCGACCCCCTGCTCGCACTGCTCGATCACGGTGTCGCGGAAGATCTCCCAGGTCAGCCTGTCGGCCTCGCCGTTGACCTTCTCCAGCGCCTGGTAGATCGGGACGGTGCCGATCGGGACGGGGCTGTTGCGGAGGATCCACTCGCGGGTGGTGTGGATGTCGTCGCCGGTGCTGAGGTCCATGACCGTGTCGGCACCCCAGGTGATCGCGTGCGTGAGCTTGTCGACCTCCTCCTCGATCGAGGACGTGACCGCGCTGTTGCCGATGTTGGCGTTGATCTTCACCAGGAACCTGCGGCCGATGATCATCGGCTCGGACTCGGGGTGGTTGACGTTGGCCGGGATGATCGCGCGGCCGGCGGCGACCTCGCTGCGCACCAGCTCGACGTCGCAGGACTCGCGGAGGGCGACGTACTCCATCTCGGAGGTGACGATCCCGGCTTGGGCGTAGGCCATCTGGGTGACGGGCATGCCGGTCGACCGGCGCGGGGGGCGCTTGTCGCCCTGCCACTCGCCCTGAGCGGCGCCGCGGCGGAGGGCGGTCCGGCCGTTGTCGACGAGCTGGGTCGCGCGGCCGGCGTAATCTTCGGTGTCGCCGCGGTCGGCGATCCAGTCCGCACGCAACGGCGGCAGACCCGCCTGGGGGTCGCTGCCGGGGCCCTCGGTGCAGTAGCGGTCGAACGTCTCGCCGTTGGTGAGGGCGACCCGCGTGAACGGGACGCGGAGGTCACCGACCTCGATGCGGGTGTGGGCGGGGTGGACGGTCATGGCGTTTCTCCTCTTTCGGTCGTCGAGCTGGTCGAGATGTGGGCGACGGGCCCTCGCCCGCGGCCGAGCTGCCAGGTGGTGCCGATGCGCAGCTGCTGCGCGACGTAGGCCGCGGCGCGGGCTGCCGCAGTCGGGATGTCCGCGCCGTGCGCGAGGTACGCCGCCAGCGCGCTCGCGTAGGTGCAGCCGGTGCCGTGGTCGTTGCTGGTCGCGACGTCACCACCGCGGGTGACGATGACGCCGGGCTGCTCGGGGCGGCCGAGCGCCACGAACTCGTCCTCGTTGGGAGTGATGACGGTGGCGAGCGGCAGCAGGTGCTGCTGGTAGGCCGCGACCACTGCCGGGTCGGCCAGGGTGGCGCCGGTGGACGCGCGCAGCACCGGATCGACCACCAGCAGCGGTCGTGTCCTTCGAGACGGCTGGTTCCTCGCCTCCTCAGGAACCATGCCCGAGAACGACTTCAGGCAGGCGCTGAGGCACACGACCGCTTCGGGGGTAGCGAGCATCCCGGTCTTGATGACCGCGACCGGGAGGTCGTCGAGCACCGCGGCGAGCTGGGCGGCGACCAGGTCGGGGGGCAGCGGGTGGATCGCGTGCACGGCCGTCGTGTCCTGGACGGTGATCGCGGTGACCACGCACGCGCCGTGCACGCCGAGGGCCGAGAGGGTCGCCAGGTCGGCCGCCAGCCCGGCGCCGCCGCCCGGGTCGGTGGC
>NZ_JACEHF010000131.1 GCF_014180685.1 Nocardioides pelophilus
GGTCGCCGCCGGCGCAAGCCGTCCGGCGCGGGCGCGGGTGGCAGTGCGGGCGACGACGATGACGACACTCCCGACGACGAGTCGGACGGCGCCGAGGCCCAGGCCGACGGCGACGCCGACAGCGACGACAAGGGCGGCGACAAGGGCGACAAGGGCGACAAGGGCGACAACAGGGGCGGCGGCCGGTCCCAGGGCGGCCGGCAGGGCGGCCGGCAGGGCGGCGGCAAGGCCCAGGGCGCCAAGGCGAAGGCCGACAACCAGGGCAAGAGCGACGCGGACGAGTCCGACGAGGACGACACCGACGCGGACGGTGGCGAGCAGGGCGAGGGCGGCTCCTCGTCGTCGCGCCGGCGCCGGCGCCGGCGCCGCGAGGGCGAGGGTGGCGCCGACGGGGGCGACGACCCGAACACCGTGACCAGGGTGCGCAAGCCGCGCTCGGCCGAGGACGAGATCACCTCGATCTCCGGGTCCACCCGCCTCGAGGCCAAGAAGCAGCGCCGCCGTGACGGCCGCGAGGCCGGACGACGCCGCGCACCGATCGTGAGCGAGGCCGAGTTCCTCGCCCGTCGCGAGTCCGTCGAGCGGGTGATGGTGGTCCGTCAGCGCAAGGACCTCACCCAGATCGCCGTGATCGAGGACAAGGTCCTGGTCGAGCACTACGTCGCCCGCGAGTCGCAGACGTCGCTGATCGGCAACGTCTACCTCGGCCGGGTGCAGAACGTCCTCCCGTCGATGGAGGCCGCCTTCATCGACATCGGCAAGGGCCGCAACGCGGTGCTCTACGCCGGTGAGGTCAACTGGTCGGCGCTCGGCCACAAGGAGGGCACGCCGCGAAAGATCGAGTCGGTGCTGACCTCCGGGCAGGCCGTTCTGGTCCAGGTGACCAAGGACCCGATCGGCCACAAGGGCGCCCGGCTCACCAGCCAGGTCAGCCTTGCCGGCCGCTTCCTCGTCTACGTGCCGGACGGCACCACCTCCGGCATCTCCCGCAAGCTGCCCGACACCGAGCGTGGGCGCCTCAAGGCGCTGCTGAAGGAGATCGTCCCCGAGACCGCCGGCGTGATCGTCCGGACGGCCGCCGAGGGCGCCTCGGAGGAGGAGCTCACCAGCGACGTCGAGCGGCTCAAGGCGCGCTGGGAGGACATCGAGTCCAAGGTCGCCAAGGGCAACGCACCGCAGCTGTTGTACGGCGAGCCGGACCTCACGCTCAAGGTGGTCCGCGACCTCTTCACCGAGGACTTCGCGAAGCTGGTCGTCCAGGGCGACGACGCCTGGGACACCGTCCGCGAGTACGTCGAGCAGGTCGCCCCCGACCTCACCGAGCGGCTCGAGCACTACCAGACGTCGGTCGAGGGCCAGCCTGACAAGCCCGACGCCTTCGCGACGTACCGGATCGACGAGCAGATCGCCAAGGGGCTCGATCGCAAGGTCTGGCTGCCCTCGGGCGGCTCACTGGTGATCGATCGCACCGAGGCGATGACCGTCATCGACGTGAACACCGGCAAGTTCACCGGTTCCGGCGGCAACCTCGAGGAGACGGTCACCAAGAACAACCTGGAGGCCGCCGAGGAGATCGTGCGGCAGCTCCGGCTGCGTGACATCGGCGGCATCATCGTCGTCGACTTCATCGACATGGTGCTGGAGTCCAACCGCGACCTGGTCCTGCGGCGGCTCGTCGAGTGTCTCGGACGCGACCGCACCCGCCACCAGGTGGCGGAGGTGACCTCCCTCGGCCTGGTCCAGATGACCCGCAAGCGGATCGGCACCGGGCTGCTCGAGGCGTTCAGCGAGACCTGCGACCACTGCCAGGGTCGCGGCATCGTGGTCAACGACCTTCCCGTCGAGCCGCGTCGCGGTGGCGGCGACGAAGGCGCACCTCGTGGCGCCCGTCGGCGCCGGGGCAAGGGCAACGGCCAGGCCGACGAGCCGGCAGCCAAGGCGGTGCCGTCACCGAAGATCGTGGCTGCGATGGCCAAGCCCCCGGCTCCCGAGGCGGACGAGGCGTCGACCGGGACCGAGGCCGACGAGCCTTCTGTCGAGGACGCCGCAGCCGTGACTCCCGCCGAGGAGACTCCCGCCGCGGAGACTCCCGTCGAGGAGACTCGTGCCCAGGAGCCTCGTGCCGAGGAGCCTCCTGCCGAGGAGCCTCCTGCCGCGGAGAGCCCTGCCGAGGAGCCCCGCGCCGAGGAGCCCCCTGTCGAGGAGCCGGCCGTCGAGGTCGTCGCGGCTCCGGTGACCACGGTCGTGACCCGCACCCGTCGCAGCGCGGCGAGCCGACCGGCGGGTCCGCCGGCCAGTTCGCCCGCGCCCCTGGCCGACCCGGCCCCGGAACCGGCTCCCGAGCCCCACGTCGAGCACGTGCCGATCAAGAAGAAGGGCACGCGCAAGCGCTGAGGACGGAGTGGTCCGGCTCGCTCGTCGTTTTGCCGTGACCGGCCCCGATCCGTACTATTGACCGTCGGTGCGCTCCGGCGTTCCGCTCTGCTGCACCCACTCACGAGCATCACGCTCATTTGCCCTCGCGGGTCGAGATCGTGGTGTGCTGCAGCCCCAGACTCAGATGTTCAGACTAAGGAGACCGCGGTGTACGCGATCGTGCGCGCAGGCGCCAAGCAGCAGAAGGTCGTTGTCGGCGACGTCATCGAGATCGACAAGGTCTCCACGCCCGTCGGCGACACCCTGACGCTGCCCGTGGTCATGACGGTCGACGGCGAGACCGTCACCACCACCGGTCTCGACAAGGCCGGCGTGACCGTCGAGGTCCTCGGCGCGACCAAGGGCCCGAAGATCATCATCCAGAAGTACAAGAACAAGACCGGTTACAAGAAGCGCCAGGGTCACCGCCAGAAGTACACCCAGGTCAAGGTCACCGACATCAAGCTCTGAGTCTCTGCACCACCGGGCAGGCTCGACACCAAAGGACTGAACAGATGGCACACAAGAAGGGCGCTGCGTCCACCAAGAACGGGCGCGACTCCAACGCTCAGCGGCTCGGCGTGAAGCGCTTCGGCGGCCAGGTCGTCAACGCCGGCGAGATCATCGTCCGCCAGCGGGGCACGCACTTCCACCCCGGCGCCAACGTCGGTCGTGGCGGCGACGACACCCTGTTCGCTCTCGAGGCGGGCGCGGTCGAGTTCGGCACGCGCCGCGGCCGCAAGGTCGTCAACATCGTGGTGCCGGCGGCCGAGTGACGCTCGGCTCGTGCTGAACGCGCGAGCGCGTCGCTTCGCGGCCGCGCTGCCGCGCAAGACTTCGGAGGGCGTCCCGGATGGGGCGCCCTTCGCCATTTGCTACTGAAAGACTGAGGCCATGGCCGTTCCCACATTCGTCGACCGGGTGACCCTGTACGTCGCCGGCGGTCGCGGGGGCAACGGCGTCGCGTCCGTGCACCGCGAGAAGTTCAAGCCGCTCGGCGGCCCGGACGGAGGCAACGGCGGACCCGGTGGCTCCGTGATCCTCCGGGTCGACCCGGACGTCACCACCCTCCTCGACTTCCACCACAGCCCCAAGCGGGCGGGCGAGCACGGTGGCCACGGCGCCGGTGGTCGACGCAACGGCACCCACGGCTCCGACCTGGTGCTGGCGGTGCCCGACGGCACCGTCGTCCGCCACCCGGACGGCGAGGTGATCGCCGACCTGGTCGGCGCCGGCACCGAGATGGTGATCGCGCAGGGCGGGCGCGGTGGCCTCGGCAACGCCGCGCTGGCCTCGGCCACCCGCAAGGCCCCGGGCTTCGCGCTGCTCGGCGAGCCCGGCGAGGAGCTCGAGGTGGTGCTCGAGCTCAAGGTCGTCGCCGACATCGGCCTCGTGGGGTTCCCGAGCGCCGGCAAGTCCAGCCTGATCGCCGCGATCTCCCGGGCGCGGCCCAAGATCGCCGACTACCCGTTCACGACGCTGATCCCCAACCTGGGTGTCGTCAGTGCCGGCGAGACCACGTTCACGGTCGCCGACGTCCCCGGCCTGATCGAGGGCGCGGCCGAGGGGCGCGGGCTCGGCCATGACTTCCTCCGCCACATCGAGCGGTGCGCCGCGCTGGTGCACGTGCTCGACACGGCCACCCTCGAGCCGGGCCGCAACCCGGTCGACGACCTCGACGTGATCGAGGCCGAGCTGGCCCGCTACGGCGGTCTCGAGGACCGGCCGCGGTTGGTCGCCCTCAACAAGGTCGACGTCCCGGACGGTCGCGAGATCTCCGTGATGGTGGTCGACGAGCTGCGCCAGCGCGGGCTGCGCGTCTTCGAGATCTCCGCGGCCTCCGGCGAGGGCACCCGCGAGCTGATCTACGCGATGGCCGAGATCGTCCTCGCCGCCCGGGAAGCGAAGGCCGCCGAGGTCGTCGAGCGGATCGTGCTGCGCCCGAAGGGCGTCGACGGCGACGAGTTCACCGTCCGCAAGACCGGCGCGGGCTGGCGGGTGCGGGGTGTGAAGCCCGAGCGCTGGGTACGCCAGACCGACTTCAGCAACGACGAGGCCGTCGGCTTCCTCGCCGACCGCCTCAACCGGATCGGCCTGGAGACCAAGCTGCTCGAGCTCGGCGCCGAGGAGGGTGACGCCGTACTCATCGGCCACCCCGACAACGCGGTCGTGTTCGACTTCAAGCCCGGCATCGACGCCGGCGCCGAGAACCTCTCGCGACGAGGCCAGGACGAGCGGTTCCAGGAGGAACGGCCAGCCCACCAGCGCCGCCGCGACATCCAGGAGGCCATGCCGGAGCGGGCCGAGACCGAGACCCGCGCCGACGTCGCCCGCCGCCTCGACCGCCCCGAGGAGTACGGCCCGCTCGCCTACGAGATCGGCTCCGACGACGACCCCGACATCAGTGACGAGGAGGCCTGGCAGGAGGAGGACCCCGGTGAGTGACCGGTCCGTCGTGACCGGTGCCCGCCGGGTCGTGGTCAAGGTCGGCTCGTCCTCCCTGACCACCGCCGAGGGCGGCATCGATCCGCAGCGAGTCAGTGCGCTCGTCGACGTGCTCGCCGCCGTGAAGGCCGCGGGCGCCGAGGTCGTCCTCGTGTCCTCCGGCGCCATCGCCGCAGGCCTCGCCCCGCTCGGCCTCAAGCGACGACCGCGCGGCCTCGCCGCGCAGCAGGCGGCGGCGTCGGTCGGCCAGGGGCTGCTCGTGCACCGCTACACCGAGGAGCTGGCGCGCCACGGCATCACCGCCGGGCAGGTGCTGATGACCCTCGACGACGTCACCCGGCGCTCGCACTACCGCAACGCGCACCAGACCTTCACCAAGCTGCTCGAGCTCGGCGTGATCCCGATCGTCAACGAGAACGACACGGTGGCCACCACCGAGATCCGGTTCGGCGACAACGACCGGCTGGCCGCGCTGGTCGCCCACCTGGTCCACGCCGACCTGCTGGTCCTGCTCTCCGACGTCGACGGCCTGTATGACGGCCCGCCGCACCGCGCCGGAACCAGCCTCATCCCCGAGGTGCGGTCCGACGCCGACCTCGACGGGGTCGCGATCGGCGCACCCGGTGCCGCCGGCGTCGGCACCGGGGGGATGGCGACGAAGCTCGAAGCGGCGCGGATCGCGACCGGCTCCGGGATCACCGTCGTCCTCACCTCGGCCGAGCACGCCGCCGCCGCGCTCGCCGGTGAGCCCGTCGGCACGCTCTTCCACGCCAGCGGCCGCCGTCGCCCGATCCGGCTGCTGTGGCTGCGGCACGCGACCGAGGCCAAGGGCGCGGTCGCGCTCGACGCCGGCGCAGTGCGAGCGGTCGTCGAACGGCAGGCCTCGCTGCTGGCCGCCGGCATCACCTCGGTCTCCGGTGGGTTCGTCGCCGGCGACCCGATCGACCTGCTCGCCCCGGACGGCACCGTCGTCGGCCGCGGCCTGGTCAACTTCGACGCCACCGAGCTCCCCGACCTGCTCGGCCGCTCGACCAAGGAGCTGAAACGCGAGCTCGGCGCGGCGTACGAGCGCGAGGTCGTCCACCGCGACGACCTCGTGCTGCTTTGAATTGCGCGAGCGTGTCGCAGACGGCGCTTGCCGCCCGGGGCCTCGCAGGCTCGGCCCCGCGGGCTGCGCGCCGTGCGGCTTCGCCGCCGTGCGACACGCTGCCGCGCCGCGGTTGACGTGGGTGCCGGGTTGCGGCTGGTTGGCGGCTACCAGGGAAGGGGCTGCGCGCCGTGCGGCTTCGCCGCCTGCGACACGCTGCCGCGCGGCTTTGAACTGCGCTGCCGCGCCGCGGTTGACGTGGGTGCCGGGTTGCGGCTGGTCGGCGGCTACCAGGGGAAGGCGCTGGTGCCGCCGATTCGCGCCAGGCTGCGCAGCATCAGCGCCTCCGGAACCAGGCTGGCCACACGGTGGAGGCCGGCGGGCGCTTCGACCACCCGTCCGGCGGTGCGGGACAGACCCACCACGCGTCGGGCGGGTCCGCGGCGCAGGGACTCGAAGGCGGTGAACGCGGCGGCGGGGGAGTCCGTCTGCCGCAGGAGGCGGGCGAGGACCGCGGCGTCGATCAGCGCCTGGCAGCCGCCTTGGCCGAGGTGCGGGCGCATCGCGTGGGCGGCGTCGCCGATGACGACCACCCGGCCGTCGGTCCAGCGGCGGGGGACCGCCCGGTCCATCACGTCGTTGCGGCTGACCGCGGACGGGTCGGTCGCCGCCAGGACCTGCTGCACCGGGTCCGGCCAGCCGGAGAACGCCGTCCGCAGGTGGGCGACCTCGTCGTGCACGGAGCCGCCGGCCGGCTCGCGGACGGTCGCGAACCAGTAGCTCGCGGTGTCGCTGAGCGGCACCACGCCGAACTCCTGGCGTCCACCCCACACCTGCACGGGCTCGAGCCCGCCGACGTCGGCGATGCCGCGCCAGGCGGGGTAGCCGGCGTACCGCTCGGGCAGGCCGGGGTGCAGCGCTCGGGCGATCTCGGAGCGATAGCCGTCGGCGCCCACCAGCGCTGCGGCCGCGACCGGGTCTCCGTCGGTGAGCGCCCGGACCCCGTCGCGGTCGTGGGCATAGCCGCGCACCGCCGTCGCGAGCACCACGCTGTCGGCCTTGATCCGGGCGTGCAGGATCTCGATCAGGTCGCCCCGGCGCAGCGCGACCAGCGGGCCGCCGAGCGCCGTGGCCGACTGCTCGAGGTCGAGGGAGCGCAGCAGCGTGCCGCGGCGGGCTCGGATCGAGCCGGCGCCGAGGGGGCGCCCCGCCCGCCGTACGTCGTCGCCGACGCCGATCTCGTCGAGCGCGACCATCGCGTTCGGCCAGAGCGTGATCGCGCCGCCGGTGCTGCCGAGCTCCGGCCGCTCCTCCAGCAGGAGGTACGGCGTCGCCGTCTCGGTGCGCTGCAGTCCCGCGGCCAGTGCGAGCCCGGCGATCCCGGCGCCGGCGATGACGAACGGACGCTCCACGGGTCCCCCTTGCGCGGCGCTACGGGTCAGACGGTCCGCTCGCAGCGGCGGGGCTCGTCGAGGTCGCCGTCGTCGTCGGTGGTGTCGACCCCGTCGCCGCAGAGCAACGTGTCCTCGCCCGGTCCGCCCAGCAGGAGGTCGTTGCCGATGCCGCCCTCGAGCACGTCGTCGCCGACCCCGCCGGCGAGCTGGTCGTCGCCCTCGCTTCCGACCAGGAGGTCGTGGCCGGCGCCGCCGGCGGCGACGTCGTCGCCGTCGCCGGTGCGGATCCAGTCGGCGCCCGGGCCGCCGTGCACCCGGTCGATCCCGGTCGCGCCGTTGACGAAGTCGCGCCCGGCGCCGCCGAGGACGACGTCGTCACCGGCGCTGGCGAGCACCGAGAGCTTGAACTCCGCGCCGAGCTCCGACCCGTCGACGCGGTCGTCGCCGAGCCGGGGCTTGATCTCGAGCAGCAGCGGCGCGGCCGGGCTCGTGGTGTCCGGGATCCGGCAGGTCGCGGCGATCCCGCGGTCGACGGCGACCTCGCGGCAGCCGCGCGGGAGCGGAAGGAACCGCCGGAGCGCCCGGTCGTGGAACCGCACCCGGTCGCCGACGCGGGTCACCTTCAGCTTGCTGTCGTGCAGGGTGGCGAGGTAGCTGTAGCCACCCTCGACCCGGGTGATCTCCGCCCATCGCGGGTCGGGGGGCTCTGCCTGGGCAGCTCGAGGCGCGGCGACGGCGGGACCCGATGCGGGAACGGCCAGTGCGACCGCACCCACGATCGCGAGGGCGGTGCGGGACATCCGAGGAATCACAGCAGGCTCCGGAGGGAGAGGGGGCACGTGCCACCGACGGTACGCCGGATCGTGGTCGGGTGCGGCCCGATGTCGGCTGTCAGGACGTACTGTTCCCCGCATGTCTCGACGCCGTGCGACCAGGTTCGCCGTCCTCACCGTCCTGCTCTCCTTCGCCACCTCGCTGTTCTCGGTCGCGCCGGCCGGTGCGACCGAGGTGGACAGGAGGATCGGCTACCGCTGCTCGTCGTCCTTCGGCAGCGGCTCGAGCGACGTGCGGATCAAGGTGACCATCCCCGACCAGGCCCGCGCGGGCGTGAAGGTGTCGGCGCGCACCGTGAGCTTCTCCATCCAGGTACCCGCGGACATGGTCGAGATGATGCGCACCTACGGCGTCGACTCGGTGTCGGCCGAGGGCCGGGCCTCCTACCTGGTCGGGGACCTCAGGCGACCGATCAAGAACCTGCAGATCCCCGACACCGACGTGCCGGCCAGCGGGGGCATGACCCTGCGCGGCACCGGTCTCGCCGCCGCGTTCACCCCCGAGGAGACCGGCACCTTCGTCGTGAGGGTCACCAGGAGGATCGCCGCGACGGCCACCGCTCACGGTGGGATCGGAGACGGGAGGTCGGTCGACCTGTCGTGCGCCGTGCGTCGGGGCGAGTCCCGCCGGCTCGCGACCCTGCAGGTCGTTCGCTGACCGAGCGTCCCGTCAGCGCCTCTGGTTCGGCGGCGGAATGCCGCGCGCCGTACTCTTGGAGACGCCATGAACGACGCCCCGACGGTCTACCTCGACCACGCTGCGACCACGCCGATGGTCCCCGCGGCCGTCGCAGCGATGACCGCGCACCTCGCCGACGTCGGCAACGCGAGCTCGCTGCACGCATCCGGGCGGCGTGCGCGGCGGGTCGTGGAGGAGTCGCGCGAGACGATTGCGCAGGCGCTCGGCTGTCGTCCGGGCGAGGTGGTCTTCAGCTCCGGCGGCACGGAGGCCGACAACCTGGCGGTCAAGGGCCTCTACTGGTCGCGCCGGGCCGCTGACCCGGCGCGGCGGCGGATCCTCTCCAGCTCGGTCGAGCACCACGCGGTGCTCGACCCGCTGCACTGGCTGGCCGAGCACGAGGACGCCGACCTCGAGCTGCTGCCGGTCGACCGCCATGGGCGGCTCGACGTTGCCGCGCTCGCCGCCAGCATCGAGCGCGACCCGGCGAGCGTCGCGCTGGTGAGCGTGATGTGGGCCAACAACGAGGTCGGCACCGTCCAGCCGATCGCCGAGGTCGTGGCGCTCGCGGCCGAGCACGGGATCCCCGTCCACAGCGACGCCGTGCAGGCGCTCGGTTCGCTGCCGGTCGACTTCGCGGCGGCCGGCATCGACGCGATGACCATCTCCGGCCACAAGGTGGGTGGTCCGCTCGGGGTGGGCGCGCTCGTCGTACGCCGTGAGATCGAGCTCACCGCCCTGGTCCACGGCGGCGGACAGGAGCGCGACGTCCGCAGCGGCACCCTCGACGTCCCGGCGGTGGCCGGGTTCGCAGCGGCGGTGGAGCTCGCGGTGAAGGAGCAGGCCGACCACGCGGTGCGGGTGGCGGCGCTGCGCGACCGCCTGGTCGACGCCGTACGCCGTGCCGTGCCTGATGTCGTGCTCAACGGCCCCGAGCCCGGCCGCGGCGCGCTCGACCGGCTCCCCGGCAACGCCCACTTCAGCTTCCCCGGGTGCGAGGGGGACTCGCTGCTGATGCTGCTGGACGCCCGCGGGATCGAGTGCTCGACCGGCTCCGCCTGCTCCGCCGGCGTGCCGCAGCCCTCGCACGTGCTGCTCGCGATGGGCCGTGACGCCGAGGAGGCTCGCAGCTCGCTGCGCTTCTCCCTCGGCCACACCAGCACCGAGGCCGACGTCGACGCGCTGGCGGCGGCGATCGTGCCGTGCGTCGAGCGCGCTCGCGCGGCGCGTGCATGAGGCCGACCGTGCGCGCGGACCGGCCATGAAGATCGTCGCCGCCATGTCCGGCGGCGTCGACTCCGCCGTCGCCGCGGCCCGGGCCGTCGACGCCGGGCACGACGTCACCGGGATCCACCTTGCGCTGTCGCGCAATCCGCAGTCCTACCGCTCGGGCGCGCGCGGCTGCTGCACGATCGAGGACAGCAACGACGCGCGTCGCGCCGCCGACGTGATCGGCATCCCGTTCTACATCTGGGACCTCTCCGACCGCTTCCACGAGGACGTGGTCGTCGACTTCATGGACACCTACGCCGCCGGGCAGACGCCGAACCCGTGCCTGCGCTGCAACGAGAAGATCAAGTTCGCCGCGGTGCTCGACCGGGCGCTGGCGCTGGGTTTCGACGCGGTCGCCACGGGTCACTACGCACGGCTGGAGCCGACGGCCGACGGGGGAGTCGAGCTGCACCGCGCCGTCGACCACGGCAAGGACCAGTCCTACGTCCTCGGCGTGCTCGACGACCGGCAGCTGCGGCACTCGCTCTTCCCGCTCGGCGACACCCCGAAGCACGAGGTGCGCCGCGAGGCCGCCGAGCGCGGCCTGCTGGTCGCCGACAAGCCCGACAGCCACGACATCTGCTTCGTCGCCAACGGCGACAACGCCGGGTGGCTCCGCGAGAAGCTCCAGGACCGGCACAGCGACGGAGCGCCCTTCCTGTCCCCGGGGCGGATCGTCGACGAGGCCGGCGAGGTCCTCGGCACCCACGAGGGCACCTACGGCTTCACCATCGGTCAGCGCAAGGGGCTGCGGATCGGCCGGCCGGCCGCCGACGGCCGACCCCGCTTCGTGCTCGACATCGAGCCGGTCTCCGGGACCGTGACCGTCGGCCCGCGGGAGCGGCTGGCAGTGGAGCGGATCCATGCCGACCGGCCGCGCTGGTGCGGCGCTCCGCTCGCCCCCGGCTCGACGACCGAGGTCACGGTGCAGCTCCGCGCCCACGGCGACGAGCACCGCGCCGTCGTACGCCTCGACCGCTCGGGCGCCGAGGTGGAGATCGAGCTGCTCGACCCGGCGTTCGGCATCGCTCCCGGGCAGGCGGCCGTCATCTACCAGGGCAGCCGGGTGATCGGCTCGGCGACGATCGCCGCCACTGAGCGGGTCCCCGCGTGACCTCCCGATGACCCTGGC
>NZ_JACEHF010000132.1:0-8071 GCF_014180685.1 Nocardioides pelophilus
CGGCGGCTCCCGCGACTGCGGTGCCGACAAGGGCGAGGACCAGTGGCAGATCGACCCGCGGCTCCCGGCGTCGTGGTCCTCGCTGGTCTACCGGATCACCCTGCACGGCACCCGGGTCCGGGTCACCGTCCGCGCCGACGAGCTCGAGCTGTGCGTCGAGGAGGGCACCGGACCGCTGCTGTTCAGCGTGCGCGGCGAGCAGGTGCTGGTGCAGGAGGGCCCGCCGGTCGTCGTACCCCTGGAGCACCAGGGCCCGGTGATCGCCGGCGATCCCCCGAACCCGGCCGGCATCCAGCGCGCCGACGGCACCGTCATCTCCGCGATCGTGCCCTCGGGCGACGGCGGCCGCTAGCCCGGCTGCGCTACGGCGCGTCCTGGGCGAGCGCCTTCGCCAGGACGTCGAGCCCCTCGGCCAGCAGATGGTCGGGGATGGACAGCGGCGGCAGCAGCCGCAGCACGTTGCCCCAGGTGCCGCAGGTCAGCACCACCACCCCCTCGGCATGGGCCGCGGCCGCGATGCGCTGGGCGAGGGCCGGGTCGGGGTCGGTGGTCCCGGGATGGACCAGCTCGACGGCGACCATCGCGCCACGCCCGCGGACGTCACCGATCCGCGGGTCGGCGGCCTGCAGCTCGGTCAGCCGGCCCAGCAGCGTCGCGCCGATCTCGCGGGCGCGGTCGACCAGGCCGTCGGCCTCGATCGTGTCGATCACGGCGAGGGCGGCCGCGCACGCGATCGGGTTGCCGCCGTACGTGCCGCCCAGGCCGCCGGCGTGCGGGGCGTCCATCAGCTCGGCGCGTCCGGTCACCGCGGCCAGCGGGAGACCGCCGGCGATGCCCTTCGCCGTCACGATCAGGTCCGGCACGACGCCCTCGTGCTCGCAGGCGAACAGGTCGCCGGTGCGCGCGAACCCGGTCTGTACCTCGTCGGCGACGAAGACCACGTCGTTGGCGCGGCACCAGTCGGCAAGCGCGGGGAGGAAGCCAGGAGCTGGTACGACGAAGCCGCCCTCGCCCTGGATCGGCTCGATCACGACGGCCGCCAGGTTGGCGGCGCCGACCTGCTTCTCGATCACGTCGGTCGCGCGGCGGGCGGGGGGGGGGCCGNGCGGGCCCGTCGATCCCGTCGATCCCGCCGTCGCGGAACGGGTAGGACATCGGGGCCCGGTAGACCTCGGGCGCGAACGGCCCGAACCCGCTCTTGTACGGCATGCTCTTGGCGGTCAGCGCCATCGTCAGGTTGGTGCGCCCGTGGTAGCCGTGGTCGAAGGCGACGACCGCCTGCCTGCCGGTCGCCGAGCGGGCGATCTTCACCGCGTTCTCGACCGCCTCGGCACCGGAGTTGAACAGCGCCGTCCGCTTCTCGTGGTCGCCGGGCGTGAGTCGGTTCAGCGCTTCGGCGACCTGCACGTAGCCGTCGTACGGCGTGATCATGAAGCAGGTGTGGGTGAACGCCGCCGCCTGGGCGGCGACCGCCGCGGCCACCCGCGGGTTGCTGTTGCCGACCGTGGTGACCGCGATGCCGGAGCCCAGGTCGATCAGCGAGTTGCCGTCGACGTCGACCACCACGCCGCCGCCGGCCGCGACCGTGTAGACGGGCAGCATGGTGCCGACCGCGCGACTGACCGCGGCGTCCTTGCGCGCGGCGAGCTCGCGGGAGCGCGGACCGGGGATCTCGGTGACGAGTCGACGCTCCTGCGGGAGCGACGGTCCACCGGTCACGGGCTGGGGCTGGGTCTGCGGCTGCGGCTGGGGCTGGGGCTGGCTCATGGTCACACCTCGCTCGGGGTCAGTTGACCGGGTGGTGGCTGGTGATCGAGATCCGGTTGAACGCGTTCATCGAGACCGCGGCCCAGGCGATCACGGCGTACGCCGCGTCGCCGAGCACCTGGCGCGAGAAGTCCTCGACCTCCTGGCGCACCGACGGCTCCGGGATCCGGGTGATGCACTCGGCCAGCTCGAGGGCGGCGCTCTCGGCGTCGTCGAACAGCGTGGTCTCCTGCCAGGTCTGGAGCACGGCGAGCCGGCGCGGGTCCTCGCCGAGCCGGACCGCCTTGGCGTGGTGCAGGTCGAGGCAGTAGGCGCAGCCGTTGATCTGGGAGATCCGCAGGTTCACCAGCTCGAGCAGCTGCAGGCTGACGCCGGCCTCCCCCGCGGCCGCGGCGATCAGCTTGGAGACGCCGGCCATGGCCGCGAAGACCTCCGGCTCGGCCTTGTCGAGGTAGAGCGGCTGGTCCGGTTCGGGCTGCGTCTGGCTCACAGGCGGGACGCGCCCTCGCTCAGCAGGAACTGGGCAGCGGTGTAGGTCGCCATCACCGCACCCTCGACCCGCGGGCTCGGGTCGTCCAGGACGAACTTGCGCAGCCCGAGCGTCGCGTCGGAGGCGAGGAAGACCAGCGCACCGGCGGCGATGAACCGGCGCGCGGCCGGGTCCTGCGACCGGTCGAGCCGGGTGGCTGCGATCGCCATCGACGTGAGCACGGCCGAGTACGTCGCGATCACGCCGCCCACGCCGCTGCGCCGCGCGTTCCACGCCATGACCGGGGACGACAGCGTCCACACGGTGGCGAGGGCCCGCGACCGGGGGTCGTCGACGAGCCGCGGCTCACGTCGCCGGCGCGGGACGAAGGCCGCGAGGTAGGCGAGGTGACCGATGCCGAAGGCCGTGGTGCCCACGACGAACGGCTTCTTCTCCTCGCTCATCAGCATGACGTCGCCGACCCAGCCCCCGGCCTGCGCGGCGAGCACCGGGCCGCGAGCCGACGACGAGCCGGGCGCGCTCACGAGCGAGGCGGACAGCAACGGCATCAGGAACGGCTTCGTCAGCATCCGCGCCTTGTGGGCGGCCGGCCGCGGCGACGCCGAGAGGACGGTGTCGAGAGCGGCCACGCCGACGTACGCCGCCTTGAGCCGGCTCGACAGCAGCATCATGGCCGCTACTTTGTCACGACTGGGTCGGACCTGTGTCAGGACTGGGTCAGGACTGGGTGACGGCCGCGTGGATCTGCTCGAGCATCGTCTTCATCTCGGGCAGCTGCTTGACCAGCGCGATCTCCTCGGTCAGCTCCGCCAGGAGCGTCTGCACCTCGCGGAGGACCGTCTTCGTCTCGGTCAGCGTCGCGTCGACCGTGGTGAGCGTGCCCTCGACCGTCTCGAGCGTGCCCTCCACGGTGGACAGGGTGCCGCCGACCGTCTCGAGCGTCGCGTTGGCGCTCGTCAGCGTCTTGTCGGCGCGCTTCAGGATCTCTCCGACCGGGTTGAGTCCCATGTCATCCCCCTTCGATTATTGACAGTGGTGTAGTAAACACCATGCGGGATCGTCGGCAGGGCGGTCACTCCACCGACGCGATGTGCACGAGCGCGTCACCGGCGTTGACGATCGGGGCACGGGTCAGCCCGATGACGATCCCGGCGCGGTCGGCGCGGACCAGCCGCACCCGGCGGCCGAACGTGTCGGAGAGGCCGCCGAGCCGGTCGCCGGCCTCGACGAACGCTCCCAGCTTGGTCTCCAGGTTGAGGATGCCGGTGCTGCGCGCGCGGACCCAGCCGGTGCTGCGCGACTCCAGGCTCACCGGCGACGCCTCGACCGGGTCGGGGTCGATCATGTCGAGGAAGGCCAGCACCCGACGTACGCCGGCGACCCCGGTCGCGATCGACTCGTCGTCGAACCGCAGCGCCTCACCGGCCTCGTAGAGCAGCGCCTTGGCACCGACGTCGGTCGCGGCCTGGCGCAGCGAGCCGTCGCGCACCCGGGCGTGCACCATCACCGGAGCGCCGAACGCCTCGGCCAGCGCGCGCGTGCCGGGGTCGTCGAGGTCGGCGCGGATCTGCGGCAGGTTGGCGCGCTTGTCGGCCGCCGTGTGCACGTCGATGCCGACCTCGCACTTGGCCACCACCTCGGCCATGAACAGGTGGGCGATCCGGCTGGCGAGGGAGCCGCGCGGCGAGCCGGGGAACGAGCGGTTCAGGTCGCGCCGGTCCGGCAGGTAGCGGTCGCCGGCCATGAACCCGAGCACGTTGACCACCGGCACCGCGACCAACGTGCCGCGGAACTCCTTCGGCGACAGCGTCGCGATCAGCTCGCGGACCACCTCGACGCCGATCACCTCGTCGCCGTGGATCGCGCCGCTGACCCAGACCACCGGGCCGGGGTCGCGCCCGTGCACGACCCGGACCGGGAGGCTGACGTCGCCACCGGTGACCAGCCGGGTGATCGGCAGCTCGACGTCGCGGGCAGCGCCGGCGCGCACCCGGACGTTGCCGATGGCGAAGGACTCGCGGGCCATGTGTCGCCTACACGCCTCGGTTGCGTCGTCGTACGACGCGCTTGGGCCGGCCGCCGAGGTAGGACCGCTCGGAGTCGACGAGGAACCCCTGACGCAGCGCCTCGCGGCCGACCAGCAACCGGAAGCCCATCTCGTCGCGCCGGGTCAGCGTCACCTCGGTCGTGATGAGCCGCTCGCCGATGCGCAGCGCGAGCAGGACGACGTACCGCTCCTGGACGTGGCCCGAGGAGCTGCGGACGTGGCGGACGTCGTGGACCGGGAGCTCGGCGGTGGCCGCGTCGTCGGCGCTGCGCTGCCACGGGTGGACCGAGAACCGCACCCAGGCCCGGCCGTCGCGCTCGAACTCCTCGAGGTCGAAGGCGTGCAGGGCCGATGTCCGCGCGCCGGTGTCGAGCTTGGCCTTGATCCAGTCGACCCCGAGCTCGGGCAGACTCACCCACTCACGCCAGCCGGCGACGCTGGTTAGATGGGAGCTCGGCACGACTCCATCCAAGCAGGCCTGACCCGGTCGGTGCCTGCAGTCCGTTGTCCGCCCCCGACCGATCGGCTCACCCGTGAAGCTGGCGATCCTCTCGCGCGCCCCCCGTAGCTACAGCACGCAGCGGCTGCGGACCGCTGCCGCCCAGCGCGGCCACACCGTGAAGGTGCTCAACACGCTCCGTTTCGGCATCGACCTGTCCGGCGACGAGCCGGACCTGCAGTTCCGCGGCCGGCCCCTCTCGCACTACGACGCGGTGCTGCCGCGGATCGGCAACTCGATCACCTACTACGGCACCGCGGTGGTGCGGCAGTTCGAGCAGATGGACGTCTACACGCCCAACACGGCCGGCGGCATCACGAACTCGCGCGACAAGCTGCGGGCGACCCAGATCCTGTCGCGGCACGGGGTGGCGATGCCGGCGACCACGTTCGTGCAGGACCGCGCCGACGTGATCCCCGCGATCGAGCGGGTCGGCGGCGCTCCTGTGGTCATCAAGCTGCTCGAGGGCACCCAGGGCATCGGCGTGATCCTCGCGCCGTCGTTGAAGGTGGCCGAGGCGATCATCGAGACCCTCCAGTCGACCCGGCAGAACGTGCTGATCCAGCGGTTCGTCAAGGAGTCGAAGGGGCGCGACATCCGCGCGCTTGTCGTCGGCGACCGGGTGGTCGCCGCGATGCGGCGCTCGGCCCAGGGCGACGAGTTCCGCTCCAACGTCCACCGCGGCGGCAGTGTCGAGAAGGTCGACATCGACCCCAAGTTCCAGGAGGTCGCCGTCCGCGCCGCCCAGATCATGGGGCTCAAGGTCGCCGGCGTCGACATGCTCGAGGGCGACGACGGACCGCTGGTGATGGAGGTCAACTCGTCCCCCGGGCTGGAGGGCATCGAGGCCGCGACCAACCTCGACGTGGCGGGGGCGATCATCGACTACATCGACAACCAGGTCGCCTTCCCCCACATCGACGTCCGCGAGCGGCTCAGCGTCTCGACCGGGTACGGCGTCGCCGAGATCGTCGTCCACGGAGACGCCGACCTGGTCGGCAAGCCGCTCGGCGAGTCCGGGCTGAGCGAACGCGACATCACCGTGCTGACCCTGCACCGCGGGGTGCTGGTCATCCCGAACCCGCGCCCGCGCCACGTCCTCGAGGACGGCGACCGGCTGCTGTGCTGGGGCAAGCTCGAGGAGATGCGGTCGATGATCCCCGAGCGGCCGAAGCGGCGCTCCCGCGTCAAGAAGCTCCCGAAGAACCCCCTCCCCGACAGCGCCGCTGGTTGAGGTGCGGGCGCAGCAAGCCAAGCGCCGCTGGTTGAGGTGCGAGCGAAGCAAGCCAAGCGCCGCTGGTTGAGGTGCGAGCGAAGCGAGCGTGTCGCCGCTGGTTGAGGTGCGAGCGAAGCGAGCGTGTCGCCGCTGGTTGAGGTGCGAGCGAAGCGAGCCTCGAAACCAAGGCGCTGAGACGCATTTCACGCGTCAACCAGCGAGATCGTTTCGTCGCTCCCGACCCACCAGGCGTTGACTGAGCCGGTGCCCCCTCCGCTGTCCGGCGCCGACCAGCAGTCGGCACCGTCGTACGCCGCCCTGCCGGCGCGACGGCGCTGGGCCATGCTCGCCGTCGGTACGGCGGCGCAGGCCTCGTCCGCGACGATGGTGCACGGCCCCGCGTTCCTGATCCCGGTGCTGCACGACCGGCTGGGGATGACGCTCGCCGAGGCCGGCCTGGTCGCGGCGGCGCCGATGGCGGGCCTGATGTGCACGCTGGTGGCGTGGGGGCTGGTGGTCGACCGGCGCGGTGAGCGGTTCGCGCTGCTGACCGGGATGAGCGGCGTGGTCGCCGCCGGCCTGGCCGCGGTGCTCGTCGACGGACCGTGGCGGGTGGCCGCTGCCCTGTTCGTGGCGGGCGCGTGCTCCTCGGCCACCAACGCCGCGTCGGGACGGATCGTGGTGGGCTGGTTCCCGCCGGAACGGCGCGGGCTCGCGATGGGCATCCGCCAGTGCGCGCAGCCGTTGGGTGTCGGGCTCGGCGCCCTGACCATGGCGTTCCTCGCCGACCGGCACGGCATCGCGGCCGCGCTGTGGGTGCCGCTGGGCTGCGCCGCCGTGGCGCTGGTGCTGGTCGCCCTCCTCGTCGTCGACCCGCCCCGACCGCCCGCCGCCGAGCGGTCCGGCGCCCCGAACCCCTACCGGGCCGACCGCTACCTCACCCGCATCCACTCGACGTCGATGCTGCTGGTCGTGCCGCAGTTCGTGGTGTGGACCTTCGGGCTGACCTGGCTGGTCGACGAGCTCGGCTGGGCTGCCGGCTTCGCCGGGATCGTCGTGGCCGGCACCCAGCTGATCGGCGCGCTCGGCCGGATCGGCTCCGGGCACCTCTCCGACCTGGTCGGCAGCCGGACCCGGCCGATGCAGTGGATCGCCTGGGTCGCAGCCGGGACCATGCTGGCGCTCGGCGCCGCGGCCTCCGGGTCGGGAGCGACGGTCGTCGCGCTCGCCGTACTCCTGCTGGCGGTGGCCTCCGCAGTCACCGTCGCCGACAACGGCCTGGCCTACGCCGCGGTCGCGGAGCGCGCCGGCGCGTTCTGGTCGGGACGCGCGCTCGGCATCCAGAACACCGGTCAGTACCTCGTCGCCTCGGCCGTCCCCCCGGTCGCCGGCATCGTCATCACCGCGTGGGGGTACGGCGCCGCCTTCGCCCTGGCCGCCGCCTTCGGGCTCGTGGCGGCCGCGGTGGTCCCGGTCGCGCAGGAGCGGGCGTTGGTGTAGCTGCGGCCCGACCGCGCCGTACGGTGGCCGCGTGCATCGCTCGCCCGGACTCGTCACTGCCGGACTCGTCACTGCCGGCGTCGTCCTGCTCGCGGCCGTCGGCTGCGGGTCCGCGGACAAGGCCGAGCCGGCTCCGTCGACGACGAGGAGCGCGACGTCGGCGTCGGATCCTGCGACGTCGCGGTCGGCACCCGCTCCTTCACCGACGACGAGTGCGACGACGAGCACGACGTCGCCGGCAGCACCCGAGCCCTCGCGGGTGCGGGTACGGGGGATCGACGCGTCGCACCACCAGGGGGCGATCGACTGGGCGGCCGTGGCCGGCGACGGGATCGCGTTCGCCTACCTCAAGGCGAGCGAGGGTACGACGTACGTCGACCCGACCTTCGCCGACCACCGGGCCGCGGCACTCGCCCGCGGGGTTGCGGTCGGCGGCTACCACTACTTCCAGCTCTGCTCCTCCGGTGTCGAGCAGGCCACCCACTTCGCGTCGGTGCTCGGCAACCTCCGGCCGGACGGCCACCTGCCGCCGGCGGTCGACCTCGGGCTGGC
>NZ_JACEHF010000132.1:8093-11226 GCF_014180685.1 Nocardioides pelophilus
CGACCTCGAGCTGGCGGGGAGCTGCGGGGTGCCGCCCGCGCCGGACGTGCTGCTGGCGGAGGTGCGCGCCTTCCTCGACCGCGTCGAGACGCTGACCGGGCGCGAGCCGGTCGTCTACCTCTACCCGGAGTTCGAGGCACGGTTCGGGTTCGCCGACGACCTGCGCGCCTACCGGCAGTGGGTGCGCAGCCTGGACGGCCCCCCGGACCGCGCGTGGTGGATGTGGCAGCAGACCGACAGCGGATCGGTCGCCGGCATCGCCGGGCCGGTCGACGTCAACGTGGCGAGGCTTCCGGAATAGCGGGCGGCGTGCGACCGTTGACTGGCCATGTCCACGATCGACCTGACTTCTGAGACCTTCGAGCAGACCGTGCTCGACAACGAGATCGTCCTCGTGGACTTCTGGGCGTCCTGGTGCGGTCCGTGCCGGATGTTCGCCCCGATCTACGAGAAGGCCTCCGAGACCCACACCGACCTGGTGTTCGCCTCGATCAACACCGAGGAGGAGCAGGCGCTGTCGCAGGCCGCCCAGGTGACGTCGATCCCGACGCTGATGGCGTTCAAGAAGGGCCAGCTGGTGTTCCGGCAGGCGGGCGCGCTTCCGGCCCCCGCGCTCGAAGAGCTGATCGGCGCGGTGAAGGCACTCGACGTCGAAGCGGCCGCGGACTGAGCTCGGTCCGCAGTCCCCCTCAGCCGAGGCCCGCGAGGGCCTGCTGGGCGGCTAGGTGGCCGGGCATGCCGTGCGCGCCGGCGCCCGGTGGCGTCGCTGCCGAGCAGAGGTAGACGCCCGCGACCCCGGTCGCGTACGGCGACAGCCCGACCCGCGGGCCGAACACCAGTCGGCGCACGTGGGTGGCGCCGGTCGCGATGTCGCCGCCGACGTAGTTGACGTTGTGCTCGGCCATGCCGGCCGCCGACCGGACGAAGGTCGCGACGATCCGGTCGTGGAAGCCGGGCGCGTACTGCTCGATCCGCGCGGTGATCGCGTCGACGACGGGGTCGTCGGGCCCGTCGTAGCCGTGCGGCACGTGGGCGTAGGCGTAGAGCGGGTGGAGGTCGCCGACCGACCGGGTCGGGTCCGCCAGCCACTGCTGGCCGACGAGCACGAACGGCCGCGCGGGCATCCGTCCCGCGTTGGTGTCGGCCTCGGCCGCGGTCATCTCGGCGAGGGTGCCGCCGAGGTGGAGGGTGCCGGCCGCGCGGGCGGGCTCGTAGGTCCACGGCACCCCGCCGACGACGGCGTAGTCGACCTTGGAGGCCGCCGGCCCGTGCCGGTACGCCGTGTAGGCGCGCCGCACCCGGCCGGGCAGCCGGTCGCCGATGATCCGCGCCGCGGCGCCGGGCGCGGTGTCGAGCAGCACCAGGTCGGCCTGGCCGAGCTCGTCGAGGGACTCGACGCGGCGACCGGTCTCCACGAGCACGCCGTACTCCCTCGCCCGGGTGAGGATCGCGTCGGCGATGGCGCGCGAGCCGCCCTCGGCGACCGGCCAGCCGTAAGCGTGGGCTGCGGCGGTCAGGGCGATGCCGGCTGCGGAGGAGAACGGGTGGTCGAGCGGCCGGTAGGCGTGAGCCGCCACGCCGCCGAACAGGGCGCGCGCCTCCTCCCCTTGCCAGCGCCGGGCGAGCAGCGTGGCCGGGGTGGCGGCGTACGCGCCGAAGCGCGCCAGGTGCAACGGGTGCCGCGGCACGTGCAGCACCGGTTGGAGAAGCTCCTCGCTGATCGTCCCGAACCGCTCGACCAACGGTCCGAACAGCCGCTGCCACGATCGGCCGTCGTCACCCAGACCGGCCGCGGTGGCGGCGACCGAGCGGGAGAGTACGGCGCCGCCGCCGCCGTCCAGCGGGTGCGCGAGCTCGTGCTCCGCCCAACGCCAGGTCAGCCCGGCACCGGCGAGGTCGAACGCCCGCGCGAACGGCGAGTCGGTGGCGAAGGGGTGGAACCCGGAGCACTCGTCGTGGACCAAGCCCGGCACGGTGAGCTCGGCCGATCGGACCCCACCTCCGACGGCGTCGGCTGCCTCGATCACCCGCACCTGCACGCCTGCTGCCGCGAGGGTGAGTGCGGCCGCGAGGCCGTTCGGGCCACTGCCGACGACGACTGCGGTGGTCATGCCGTCACGGGCTGGAGCCGTCCTCGACGTACGACGGGTCGTTCTCCCAGTCGTAGTCGGGATAGCGGATCGCGCAGAAGTCCTCGGGCTGGAGCAGGCTGCCGCCGCTCTCGCGGATGTCCTGCGCCTCCTCGGCGACGCACTCGTCCCACCCCGGCGGCTTGTCGTGCGGGCCGGGCCCGTTGGTGCTGATGCCGAGGACGACCCCGCCGACCACCATCAAACCGACCACCGCGGTGATCGTGCGCGTGAACCCCGACCCGGGGACGGGCCCGGTGAAGCGTGGGCTCCCACTGGTCGTGGGGTAGGGGTTCCGGTTGCCCAGCCGGCCGCGACGGCGCGGCTTGTCCGGCTCGAACGTCTCCCACGACGGCGCAGGATCATCCGGCTCCGGTTCGTTCGGCGGTTGGTAGCGGTCGTACACGGCCCGTCTCCTCAGGTCACCCGTGCCGAGTGGGCTCTGCTCGTCGCCGTCATGCCCGCAGTATCCCCCGCCCCGGCCTCCCCTGGCGGCCGGTGGTCGAGGAGGTCGCGCAGCGCCACCGTTGGTCGAGGAGGTCGCGCAGCGACCGTCAACGAGACCCCCGCCGTCGGCCGGGACGATCGGTCAACGCGGTGGCGCGCCGTCGTATGTCACGGTGCGGTCCCCCGGGCCCTGCGCCGGTTGCCGGAGGCCTGAGGTGCTCGCTGTGGTCGCGGCAGCGGAGGAGGTGTTCGGGTGGTCGCGGAAGTACGCCGGCTCGCCGCCGCCGTGCCCACCGGTGGTCGAGGAGGTCGCGCAGCGACCGTCACGAGACCCCCGCTCGCCACCGCCGCTCGCCGCTCGCCGCTGGTTGAGGTGCGAGCGAAGCGAGCCTCGAAACCAAGGCAACCACCCTGTGAAAACCCTCGAACAAATGTTCCATTCCGAATCGAACAGGTGTACGATAGAAGCATCTCGGAAAGGAACACCGTGGTCGCCCAACTCCACCCCCAACCCCACCCGATCCTGGGCGCGGTCGCGGACGCCCGGAGTTCGTTGA
>NZ_JACEHF010000133.1 GCF_014180685.1 Nocardioides pelophilus
CCTGCCCGTGTTCCCGAGCTATCGCCTCCAGGACCAGTACGACGCCATGCGGCTCGCCGGCGAGCTCGCCGGCATCCCGGTCCCGCCCGTGGGTCTGATCGAGCCGAGCGGCGACGTGCTCGGGACGCCGTTCTTCCTGATGGACCGGCTCGACGGGGCGGTGCCGCCCGACGTGATGCCGTACACCTTCGGGGACAACTGGCTCTTCGACGCCGCGCCCGAGCAGCAGGCCGCGCTCCAGCGCAACACGATCGAGGTGCTCGCGAAGCTGCACGGCATCCCGGACGCCGGCGAGCGGTTCGCGTTCCTCGACCCGGCGGTCACCGGGCACGAGGGACCGACGCTGGTGGCGCGCAACCTCGCCAAGACTCGCGCCTGGTACGAGTACGCGCTGTCCGCCGACGGCGGCGGGCCGCGCTCGCCGCTGATCGAGCGCGGACTGGCCTGGCTCGAGGCGAACCTGCCCCCGGAGGGCGATCCGGTGCTGGTGTGGGGCGACTCCCGCATCGGCAACGTCATGTACCAGGACTTCGCCCCCGTCGCGGTGCTCGACTGGGAGATGGCGACGCTCGGTCCGCGTGAGCTGGACCTGGCCTGGCTGGTGTTCGCCCACGCCGTGTTCCAGGAGATCTCGAGCATGCTCGAGCTGCCCGGGATGCCGGACTTCCTGACCGCCGACGACGTGGTGGCGACGTACCAGGAGCTCACCGGCGTGGAGGTCGGCGACCTCGCCTGGTTCCAGGTGCTGGCGGCCGTCATGTGGGGCATCGTGTTCCTGCGCACCAGCGCCCGGCAGATCCACTTCGGCGAGATCGAGCGTCCCGAGGACCCCGAGTCCGTCATGCACCACCGGCCGCTGTTCGAGCGGCTCCTCGAGGAGGTCGGCGCATGAACCCGCACGGCCTCCACGGCGAGTACGTCGGGCTCGGCCCGCTCGACGAGTACCCGATCCACCAGCTGCCCCGCCCCCTCGCCTGGGCGGGCAGCAGCGACCGCAACTTCTACGACCGCTGCTACCTCAACGCGCACGACCGCACCGGCGACCTGTTCCTCATCACGGGCCTCGGCTTCTACCCGAACCTCGGCACCAAGGACGCGTTCGTGCTCCTGCGCCGCGGCGACGAGCAGACGGCCGTCCACCTCGGCGACGCCGCCGACCCCCGCGGTGCCGACCGGATGGAGCAACGGGTCGGCAACTACCGGATCGAGGTCGTCGAGCCGCTGCGCAGGCTGCGGGTGGTGCTCGAGGAGACCGAGGGGATCGCCCTCGACCTGACGTGGGAGGGGTCCTTCGATGTCGTCCAGGAGCTGCCGCACGTCATGCGGCAGGGCTCGAACACCATCCTCGACGCCCAGCGCTTCGCGCAGGTCGGCACCTGGGAGGGCACGATCGCGGTCGACGGCGAGGACATCGCCGTCACGCCCGACCGGTGGGTCGGCTCCCGGGACCGGTCGTGGGGCATCCGTCCGGTCGGCGAGGCGGCGCCGGCCGGCAAGCCCGCGGACCCGGCGTTCGAGGGCATGTGGTGGCTCTACGTGCCGATGCGGTTCGACGACTTCTGCGTCGTGATCATCATCCAGGAGACGCCCGACGGCTTCCGCACCCTCAACGACTGCACGCGGGTCTGGAAGGACGGCCGGGTCGAGCAGCTCGGCTGGCCGCGGGTGGAGATCCGCTACGCGTCGGGCACCCGGGTGCCCACCGGAGCGACCATCGTCTGCCAGACCCCCGACGGCAAGGACCTGGTGCTCGAGGTGACCTCGAAGCTCCCGGTGCCCATCCACGTCGGCGGCGGCTACGGCGGCGACTCCGACTGGACCCACGGCGCCTGGAAGGGCGCGGGGTTCACCGAGCGGCTCACCTACGACCTCAACGACCCGGCCGTCGCCGGCCGGGTCATGTTCGGCGTGATCGACCACGTCGGGCACGCGATCGCCCACGGATCCGGGGCCGACGGCGCGGAGGGCTGGGGGCTCTTCGAGCACGGCGCGCTCGGCCGCCACGACCCCTCGGGGTTCCAGGACTGGTTCGACCTGGCCCCCTAGCAAGCGCGCTGCCGCGTGGCCCGCGGCGGAGCGTAGCGAACGAAGTGAGCGGAGCCGCGGGCCACGCGGCGCGCACCCCCAACCAGGAGATGACCCCATGACCAACCTCGACCGCGACTCACTCTTCATCGGCGGCGTCTGGACCAAGCCGGCCACCGACGCCGTGCTGGAGGTCGTCTCGCCGCACTCCGAGGAGGTGATCGCGCGGGTGCCGGAGGGCAGCGCGGCGGACATCGACGCGGCGGTGGCGGCGGCCCGGAAGGCCTTCGACGAGGGTCCGTGGCCGCGCCTGAGCCCCCAGGAGCGGATCGACGTCGGACAGAACCTGTCCGGGTTGTACGCCGCCAAGCTCGGCGAGATGGCCGAGGTGATCAGCCTCGAGATGGGCTCGCCGATCTCGTTCAGCAACCTCGCCCAGTCGCCGGCGCCGTGGATGCAGATCGAGGCGTTCCTCGCGATCGCCCGCGAGTTCCCGTGGGAGTCGACCCGGCCGGGTGCGCTAGGGGCGGACGTGATGGTCCGGCACGAGCCGCTCGGCGTGGTGGCCGCGATCCCGCCGTGGAACGTCCCGCAGTTCACCGTGCTCTCGAAGCTGATCCCGGCACTGCTGGCCGGCTGCACGGTCGTCGTGAAGCCGGCGCCGGAGAGCCCGTTGGACTGCTACCTGCTCGCCGAGATGCTGCAGGAGGCCGGCGTCCCGGAGGGTGTCGTCAGCATCGTGGCCGGCGGCCGCGAGGTGGGGGAGCACCTGGTGTCCCACCCCGGCGTCGACAAGGTCGCGTTCACCGGGTCCACCGCCGCCGGGCGCCGGATCGGCGCGATCTGCGGCGAGCAGCTCAAGCGCTGCTCGCTCGAGCTCGGCGGCAAGTCCGCGGCGATCGTGCTCGACGACGCCGACCTCACGACGACCCTCGAGGGCCTGAAGTTCATGGGGGTCATGAACTCCGGCCAGGCCTGTGTCGCGCAGACCCGGGTGCTCGTCAGCCGCGACCGCCACGACGCGTTCGCCGCGTCGCTGGCCGAGGCGATCGCCGGCATGAAGGTCGGCGACCCGATGGACCCGGCCACCGAGATCGGTCCGATGGTCGCGAAGCGCCAGCAGGAGCGCGTCGAGAAGTACATCGCGCTCGGCCAGGAGGAGGGCGCGCAGCTGCTGACCGGCGGCCCGGGCATGCCCGACGGCCTGACCCGCGGCTGGTACGTCCGGCCCACCGTCTTCGCCGGTGTCGACAACCGGATGCGGATCGCCCAGGAGGAGATCTTCGGGCCGGTCCTGTCGGTGATCCCGTACGACGATGTCTCCGACGCGGTGCGGATCGCGAACGACTCGGAGTACGGCCTGGCCGGGACGGTGTGGACGAGCGACCACGAGGCGGGCGCCGACGTAGCCCGCCAGGTGCGCACGGGCACCATCGGCATCAACACCTACACGATGGACTTCGCCGCGCCGTTCGGCGGCTACAAGGCCTCGGGGGTCGGCCGGGAGTTCGGTCCGGAGGGGCTCGCGCAGTACACCGAGCTCAAGTCGGTCTACCTGGCGTCGCCGCCGATGTAGGGGTCAGCCGCGAGCGATCGGAGCCGACCAGGGTCCGAGCCGGTAGCCCGACCTGCCGGAGACGTCGAGGTAGGGGTAGTCGTCGCTGGTCGGCCACCACCGGGTCGCCGACTTGAACGCGACCCGGTCGGGGTTGCTCAGGCACCGCCGCGGCACGTCGACGATGAAGACCTCGTCCGCGAAGTCGATGCGCCCGTCGATCGCGCACGATCCCGGGCCGGACCACTCGACAGAGGGCGGGCTGTCGAAGGGCTTGAACCACGTCGCCTTGCGCCGCAGGCCCTCGTCGGTCCGCATCCTGATGTCGACCTGCCAGTAGCCGCCGTCCCCTCGCTCGAGCCGCGCCATCTTGATGCGCACGCTGACCCGGTCGTGCCAGTGCCGGTAGGCAGTGCGCCGGATGTCCGGGTTGCCCCAGTCCGGGTTGCCCGGGTAGGGGTCATCGCCGGAGCTGCGGGTGTCGTGCCAGTAGTCGGCGCGACCGTCCGGGACCACCAGGTCCTCCGCGGCCGCACTCGGCGCAACAAGGACGGCGAGGACGGTGGCGAGTGTCGCGGTGAGCAGGGCAAGGCGGATTCTGGCCATGCCCGAGCCTCGCACGCCCCCTGCCGAGTGTGGGCCCGGATCGCCGAAACTGATGCTGTCGACGTCCCCCTGCCCGCCGGTGGTCGAGGAGGTCGCGCAGCGCCGCCTCACCGTTGGTCGAGGAGGTCGCGCAGCGACCGTCACGAGACCCCTGCCCGCCGGTGGTCGAGGAGGTCGCGCAGCGACCGTCACGAGACCCCTGCCCGCAACCTCCGCGCCGTCGTCGGTTGCGGTGGGAAAGACGGACGACGTGGTGGCGCGCCGTCGTTGGTCACGGCGCGGTCCCCCGGGCCCTGCCCCGGTCGCCGGAGGCCTGAGGTGCTCGCTGTGGTCGCGGTAGCGGGGGAGGTGTTCGGGTGGTTGAGGAAGTACGCCGGCTCGCCGCCGTTGCCCACTGGTGGTCGAGGAGGTCGCGCAGCGACCGTCACGAGACCCCCGGTCCCCGGTGGTCGAGGAGGTCGCGCAGCGACCGTCACGAGACCCCGCTCGCTACCGCCGCTCGCCGCTGGTTGAGGTGCGAGCGAAGCGAGCCCTGCCGCTGGTTGAGGTGCGAGCGAAGCGAGCCCTGCCGCTGGTTGAGGTGCGAGCGAAGCGAGCCTTGCCGCTGGTTGAGGTGCGAGCGAAGCGAGCCTCGAAACCAAGGCAACCCACCTGTGAGAACCACCAACGAATGTTCCATTCCGAATCGAACAGGTGTACGATAGAAGCATCTCGGAAAGGAACACCGTGGTCGCCCAACTCCACCCCCAACCCCACCCGATCCTGGGTGCGGTCACGGACGCCCGGAGCTCGTTGACCGACGTGCGCGACGTGCAACCGGTGTACATGACCCCGGCCGACAAGACCGCTGCTTTGGTGGAGCTGGGCCGGGCGGCCGCGGCTATCGAGGAGCTCCGGCTACGCGTCCTCGCGACCGCCGGCGACGTCGCCGACGCGGCCGGTGCCCGCGACGTCGGGTCCTGGGCCGCCCACCTCACCCACGCCGACCCCACTACCGCCCGCGCGGACGCCCGGTTGGCTGAGGCCCTCGACCGGCGCTGGACCCGGGTCGCGGCCGGCATGGCCGACGGGTGCGTTGCGCTTCCGCAGGCCCGGGTGATCGTGACCGCGCTCGAGGCCCTGCCCGACGACCTCGACCCCACCCTGCTCGCCAAGGCCGAGACCCAGCTGGTGGCCTACTGCGCCGACTTCAGCCCCACCGAGCTACGCCGCCTCGGCCGTCACATCCTCCACGTCGTCGCCCCCGACATCGCCGAAGCCCACCAAGCCAAGCTCCTCGAGGCCGAGGAGGAACGCGCCAGGGAGAAGACCAGCCTGCGCTCCCGCCTGATCGGCGACGGACTGGCGCGCACCACGATCGTGCACCCCGAGCTCGACCGCACCCGCCTCCTGACCTACCTCGAAGCCTTCACCAGCCCCCGCAAACACGACGACGCGACCCTCGGTGAGGAAGACCGGATCCCCTATCACCGCCGCCTCGGCCAAGCCTTCGGCGCCTTGCTCGAGCACCTCGACCCCGCCAAGCTCCCCGACCACGGCGGCGACGCGACCACCCTGATGGTCACCATCGACCTCGACTCCCTGCGCACCAACCTCGCCACCGGCGGGCTCATCGACGGCCACCTCACCGCAGGCGACAACATGTCGGCCACCGCGATCCGCCGCCTGGCCTGCACCGCCAAGATCATCCCCGTCGTCCTCGGCGGCAAAGGCGAGATCCTCGACCTCGGCCGCACCCGCCGCCTCTACTCACCCGGCCAACGCAAAGCCCTACGCCTCCGCGACCAGCAATGCCGCGCCGAAGGCTGCACCGTCCCCGCCACCTGGTGCGAAGCCCACCACCTCAAACCCTGGACCCAAGGTGGCCGCACCGACCTCAACGACGGCGTACTCCTCTGCAACCACCACCACCACCGCGCCCACGACCGGAGGTACGAAGCCGACCGCCTTGCCAACGGCGACCTCCGCTTCCACCGACGCCCCTAGGCAGCGGCACCAACCGCAGCGCCCCGGATCGCGGAGCGGAGGTCAGGGAGACGCGCCTTGCCGTCACCGAAAACGGCGGTCCTCGCCGTCCCTAACCTGACTAATGGTGAGGACCCCGCGGTATCGCCGCTGCCGGTAGTCCACCCAGGCCAAGAAGCCGACGAGTACGACGATTCCCAGCACTATCCAAGCCCAGGTCATCTCAGTCTTCCCCCTCAATGGCTGTAGAAATCGTAAACCCGCCGCCGCTGTGTGTCCCGACGATTCAGGCTGCAGCAGTGCCAAGTTCTCGCCGCGGCGGACAGCAGACCCCAAGCGTCCGCAATTGCCGCTCGAAGTGCGTCGTTCTCGGGCCGACGGGTACTGGAGAGATGCGTGCCCGTCGAGTCTTGCCTTCGGGTGAGACACGCTCACACCCGTGGGTGCGAGCGCGGCGGGCACGCCCACGTCACCTCGTCACCCAGTCGCCTCCGGCGCTCTCGGCCGCGGTGCAACCTGGCTGCAAGGCTGTCGGAGCAGGCTCCCGGCTGTCACGATGGACCAGCCCGAGGAGCCCGCCATGTCGAAGCCCAGCCCGCAGCAGCCCACCGCCGTCGACCGCTTCCTGGAAGCCGTCTGCACCGCCACGATCGACAGCTGCGATGCCTGGGCGGCCGGCGTCAGTCTTGATGCGACCGTGCCCAACTGGCGGTTCCGCCGCACCGGCGCCGACGCGATCCGCGAGACCTATCGCACCTGGTTCGCCGACCCGGGGCGGATCGAGCGGCTGCGGCGCGAGCCGATCTCGACCGGCGAGGTGGTGGAGTACGACCTGACCTGGACCGAGGACGGCGTGCCGCACGCGGCGCACCACCTCCACCTGCTCGACGTGGTGGACGACCGGATCGTCGCCGACATGGTGCTCTGCGGGGGACGGTGGCCGGCGTCGCTGCTGGCCGAGATGGAGGCCGCGGATGCTTGAGGTCCGGACGGTGCTCGACTCGGTCGAGGCGCTGGTGGCTGGTGCGGTCGACCGGCGGCCGCTCGACGGGCCCGGGAAGTCCGGCGCGCAGCTGGAGCGGGTGACGATCGACAGCGAGTCGTTCGTCCTCAAGCATCTCGACCACGACGCCGACTGGACCCTGCGCGTCGCGCAGATCCCGGGCAGCGCGACGGTCGCGCTGTGGCGCGCGGGGGTCCTCGACGAGCTGCCCGACTGCTTCAACCAGCCGATCGTCGCGGTGGCGCAGGACGCGCAGCGGCCCACCCTGTCGGCGATCCTGATGCGCGACGTCGGGGCGTGGCTGGTGCCGCCGACCGACGACCCCGTGCCCCTCGCCCAGCACGAGCGGTTCCTCGACCACATGGCTGCTCTGCACGCAGCCTTCTGGGGACGGCGGATCGCCGTCGTTGCGCCCGCGGACCGCTACCTCGAGCTGTCGCCGCGGATGGCGGCTGCGGAGGCGGCGCTCGGCTCGGACCACCTGGTGCCGCGGCTGGTGGCGCAGGGGTGGCCGCTGCTCGAGGAGGTGGCGCCGACGCTGGCCGGCGTCGTCGTACCCCTGGTGCACGAGCCGGGACCGCTGGTCGACGCGCTCGACACCACCCCGGCCACGTTCGTGCACGGCAACTGGAAGCTCGATAACCTCGGCACCGACGACCTCGGCCGCACCGTTCTCCTCGACTGGGAGCTGCCCGGCGTCGGCGCGGCCGCGAGCGACCTGGCGTGGTACCTCGCGATCAACTGCCGCCGCCTGCCCACGTCCAAGGAGCAGGCGATCGCGACCTACCGCGCGGCGCTCGAGCGCCACGGCGTCGCGACCGAGCCGTGGTGGGACCGGCAGCTCGGGTTGTGCCTGGTGGGGGCGATGGTGCAGTTCGGCTGGGAGAAGGCGCTCGGGGGGTATGACGACGAGCTGGCCTGGTGGGAGGAGCAGGTGGTGCGCGCGGCACCGCTGCTCGAACCGGCATGACCGGCCCCGACTTGGGTTCCGACATCGGCGCGTCGTACGACGCCGCATCCGACGCGTGGCGGGTCGGGCCGGCGCGCATGTACGCGCGGCTCGCGGACGCGATGGCCGGCCTCGCGCCGGTGGACCTCGCGGACGCGACGGCGCTGGACGCGGGCGCCGGCACCGGCGTCGCCGGCGACGCCCTGCGCCGCCGAGGCGCGCGCTCGGTGGTCGCCGTCGACCTGGCCCACGGGATGCTGGCGGGCTCGCGGTCGCCGGCCGCGGTCGGCGACCTGACCCGGCTGCCGTTCCGGGACGGCTCGTTCGACCTGGCCGCTGCCGCGTTCTCGATCAACCACTTCGAGGACCCGACGCCCGTCCTCGTCGAGCTCCGTCGCGTCGCCGGAGCGCTCCTCGCGTCGGTGTTCGCACCCGGGTGGACCCACCCGGCCAAGGACGCAGTGGAGGCGGTGATGGTCAGCCACGGGTTCGTGCCGCCGGACTGGTACGTCACCTTCAAGGCCGGAGGCGGCGACGGCGAGCCCGGCCCCGCCGAGCTCGTCGCCTACGCCGAGGCAGCCGGCTTCAGCTCGGCCGAGGCGACCACCATCGAGGTAGACACCGGGCTGCGCGAGCCCCGCGACCTGGTCTCCTGGCGGCTCGGCATGGCCCACACCGCGCCGTACGCCGCCACCCTGCCGCCCGCCGAGCTGGACCTGGCCCGCCGCGAGGCCGAGGAAGCCGTGGCGGGGATGCCGCCGCTCGTCGTACGGATGGTGGTGCTGGGCGCCCGCCGCTAACGCGCGCCGACGGCCCGCCACTCCGTGAGCCTCCGGTCGGCCTCGGCGCGCAGCGTGTCGGCGTGGTCGCCACTGCGCCGGGCGAGGTCGGCAGCCAGGGCCTCGGACCGTTCGGTCCAGCGCGGGTCACCGAGGTCGGCACCGGTGCGGCCGGCCCACCACCACGCCTCGATCCCGACTGCACGCTCGAGATCGGCCAGGTCCTGCCAGGACCCCTCGGCGTCCGGAGCCTCGCCGAGCGCGGCCCGCGCGCGGTGGGCGACGAGCCGGGCGCAAGTCTCGTAGCGCGGCACTCCGCTGGCGGCCGCGGCATCCCGGAGCCGTTCCGCCGTCCGCAACGCCTCCTCGGGCGCGCCCCGCAGCAGCTGCACCTGGGCGTCGAGGAGGTCCAGCTTCATCGCCAGTCGCCAGCCGAACACCAGGTCGCCGGCCAGTGCAGGCCGCGCCCGGTCGAGGAGTACGGCGGCCGCGTCCGGGTCCTCCGCCCGGATCCGCTCCTCGGCCAGGTCCTCGAGCGCGGCGACGAGCATCTCGGGAAACCCGACGTCCTCGGCGACGGCCAGCGCCTCCTGGTGGGCGTCGATCCCGGCGCTCGTGGCGCCGAGGCTGCGCAGCACCCAGCCGCCGAAGTTGACGCCGCGGCCGGCGAACCGCGGCACGTCGCGGCGCGCCACCTCCGCGGTGTAGTCGGCGAAGCACGTCAGCGCCTCGGACGCCCGGCCGGCGACCGCGAGCGCGTGGCCGGTGAAGAGGGTCGCGTGCAGCATGGCCGCGGTGTGGTCGGCGCCGACGCCGGGCCGGGTGACCGGGCGCAGCAGCTCGATCGCCCGGTCCGGCCGGCTGCGGTGCGCGTGCAGCACGCCGAGCCAGGCCGCCGCCTCGAGCCGCTCCTCGCCGGTGGCCGACCCCATCGCCTGGGAGAGCCGGTCGCGGGCGCTGTCGAGGTCGCCCCGCGCGTGCAGCACCCGACCGGAGGCGACCAGGCAGCGGGTCGTCGTGGTCTCGTCGGCGGCGGCGAGCGCGCCGTCCTCGGCGTACCTGATGGCGTCGTCGAACCGACGGTCGAAGTACGCCGCCCACGCGCCGACCTCCCAGCGCAGGTCGCCTGCCTGGGTCGCGGCGATCACGTCGTCCTCGGCGCCGCGGTAGCGCCCGCGCCGGATCCGGACCTGCGCGCGGGCGACGAGGGTGTCGTGGTCGGGGACCATCGCCAGGGACTCGTCGAGGAGGTCCTCCGCGGTGGCGTGGTCGAAGCGCTCGGCAGCGCGGGCCGCCGCGACCCGGAGCCAGGTCGCCGCCAGCGCCCGGTCGCCACCGAGCCGGGCGTGGTCGGCGACCACGGCGGGGTCGGCGTCGGGCCGGCCGGCCAGCACCCGCCCGGCCTCGCGGTGCAGGGGCGCCCTGCNGGCCGGCCGGCCAGCACCCGCCCGGCCTCGCGGTGCAGGAGCGCCCTGCGGCCCGGCGTGGTCCCGGTGACCAGCGCCTCGCGGGCCAGCTCGTGGCGGAACCGGTGTCGCCCGGCGTCCTCGACGAGGAGGCCCTGCTGCTCGGCGAGCTCGACGTCGGCCAGCACGTGCAGCGCCCGCCGGTTCAGGACCGCCGCCAACAGCTCCACGTCGAGGTCGCCGATGACCGCGGCGGCGCGGACCAGGTCGCCCGCGGTCCCCAGCTGGTCGCACCGGCTCGACACCGCGGCGACCAGCGACGGCGGAAGCTCGCCGGCCGGCACCGCTGCCAGCTCGGAGAGGAAGAGCGGGTGGCCGCCCGACCGGTCGTAGAGGTCGTCGGCCCGGTCGGGGCCGACCAGCTCGGCCACCTGGGCCCGGTCGAGCGGACCCAGTCCGATCTCGTCGGTGGCGGGGAGGTCAGGCCCCTCCGCGGGGCGGACGCCCACCGCCACGAGGATCGGGATCGGCCGCCGGAGCACGTAGGCGAGCCAGTCGGCGAACGCCTGACCGGCCAGGTGGGCGTCGTCGATGACGAGGATCGCACCGCTCGGACCGGCGATCCGCGCGAGCACGGCGGTGACCGCGGCGAACAGGGTGGCGGGCCCGAGCGCGGGGTCCACGCCGCGCTGCTCCCCGGCGGCTCCGGCCGACAGCCCGAGAAGGGGGGCGAGGGTGCCCGCCTCCGGCCCGAGCAGGGCAGCGACGTCCGGCGACCCGCGCAGGTGGTCGGCGACGGCGGTCAGCACCACGTCGAGAGGCGCCGTCCGGTCGAGCGGGCGGCAGGTCCCCGACAGGACCAGGTCGCCGCCCGCGCGCCGCGCGCGGGTCCAGGCGTCGAGCAGGGTCGTCTTGCCGATGCCGGCCTCG
>NZ_JACEHF010000134.1 GCF_014180685.1 Nocardioides pelophilus
CACCCCCGCCAGTGTCTCCGCCGCGGACGCCCGGGCGGCTGCGACGTCGCCGTCGGCGACGGGGACGACCACCTCGAGGTAGCACTTGAGCTTCGGCTCCGTGCCGCTCGGCCGGACGATGACCCGCGCGCCGTCGGCGAGGCGGTAGCGCAGGCCGTCGGTCGGTGGCAGCGCCTCCGACCCGATGCTGAGGTCCTCGGCCTCCAGCACCGCGAGGCCGCCGATCGACGAGGGCGGGGTCTCGCGCAGCCGGGTCATCGCTGCGACGATCTCGCTGAGCTCGCTGACCCGCACCGACAGCTGGTCGGTCGCGTGCAGGCCGTGCTCGACCGCGATGTCGTCGAGCAGGTCGTCGAGGCCCCGGCCGGCGGCCTTGGCCTCGGCAGCGAGCTCGCAGAGCAGCAGGAGCGCGGAGACGCCGTCCTTGTCGGCGACGTGCTCCGGGTCGACGCAGTAGCCGAGCGCCTCNCGAGCGCCTCCTCGTAGCCGAACGCCAGCCCGGGCAGCCGGCCGATCCACTTGAAGCCGGTGAGCGTCTCGACGTACTTCTGGCCGGCGGCAGCGGCCAGCTTGCCGAGCAGCGAGGACGACACGATCGAGGTCGCGTAGGTGCCGCGCTTCCCGTTCTTCAGCAGGTGCGTGGCCAGCAGCGCGCCGACCTCGTCGCCGCGCAGCATCCGCCAGCCGGTCGGGCCGGGGATCGCGGCGGCGCACCGGTCGGCATCCGGGTCGTTGGCGACGACCAGGTCGGCACCGCTCCGCTCCGCGAGCGCGATCGCGAGGTCCATCGCCCCGGGCTCCTCCGGGTTGGGGAAGGCGACCGTCGGGAAGTCCGCGTCGGGCTGCTCCTGGGTCTCGACCACCTGCGGCGCGGTGAAGCCGGCCGTCTCGAGCACCTGGCCCACCGAGGTGCCGCCGACGCCGTGCAGCGGCGTGTAGACCACCTTGAGGTCGCGCGGGCCGTCGCCGGCGAGGTCGGCGACGGTGTCGAGGTAGCTGTCGACGACGTCCTCGCCCAGCACCCGACCTCCGGTCGCGGAGATCGGCTCGCGCGGCACCGAGGCCAGCGTGCCGATCGCGGCGATCCGCGCCGCGATCTCGGTGTCCGTCGGCGGCACGATCTGGCTGCCGTCGCCGAGGTAGACCTTGTAGCCGTTGTCCTGGGGCGGGTTGTGGCTGGCGGTCACCATCACGCCGGCGACACAGCCGAGCTCGCGGATCGCGTAGGCGAGCAGGGGAGTGGGCAGCGGCCGCGGGAGGATCAGCGGCGTGAACCCGGCGCCGCTCATCACCTCTCCGGTGTCCTGCGCGAAGACGTCGGAGTTGTGGCGGGCGTCGTAGCCGATCACCACCGTGCTGCCGTGGGTGGCGCCGTGGTCGCGGAGGTACGCCGCCAGCCCGGCTGCCGCGCGGATGACCACGATCCGGTTCATCCGGTTGGGACCGGCACCGAGGGCTCCGCGCAGGCCGGCGGTCCCGAACTCGAGGGTGCCGCGGAACCGGTCGGCCAGCTCGGCGACGGCCTCCTCCTGGGTGCCTCCCGGCCCGTGCTCCTCGATCCGCGCGATCAGCTCGGCCAGCTCGGCGCGGGTCCGCTCGTCGGGGTCCTCGGCCAGCCAGCTGCGGGCGCGGGTCAGCAGTACGTCGACGTCGGGGGTGGTCATGGAGGGCACGGTAGCGCCGTCGTCGCCGGGTCGGGCGACCCAGTTCGGGCGAAAGGCTGCAGGATCAGGGAATCCGACTTACGGTTCCGGTGAGGTGAGCAGAATTGTCTAGTCGCCGGTTGAAGACCGCTGCGATGTCATGGGTGCCGGTCATGGGGCTCATCGTCGCGTTGTTCGTCGCGCCCTCGAGCACGGGCGCAGCTGCTCGCGCCTCGCTCGACGTGACGCCAGACCATGGTGTCTACGGTGGGCAGCGGCTCACCTTCTCCGGCGCAGTGGGGCCGGGCAACCAGGCGATCTGGCTGCAGCGGCGCGGCGAGTCGGGCGCTGCCTGGGCCGACGTGCCGGACTCCATCCCGAAGCCGTGGACGACGGGTCCCGACGGCAGGTTCAGCTTCACCTTCCACGCCCCGGCGATGAACGCCGTCCAGTTCCGCGTGGTGAGCCGCACCGCGGAGACGCCGGCGCACGTCTTCAGCGCAGAGCACCAGGACGCCGACGTGCTCGTCCGCGAGAAGAACCCGGCCTCCGTGCAGTGGCCGGGGGAGGCCGTGCTGGAGCCACTCCCGCGCGGGCTCGCCGTCGACGGTGAGCCGTACGAGATCCGGGTCGACACGGTCAACCGGGCCAACGACGACAAGAAGCCGGTGCTGCTGGGCCGCGGGGTCAGGCTCGAGCTGCGGCAGCCGGACAGCTCGTGGGCGGTGCAGGGCAACGGTTCGCTCGACAGCAACGGGTTCGCCGACTTCGCGAGCGGCAAGGCCGCGGCCGACGGCGTCTACCGGGCCGTGCTCGAGGACTGGACCAAGTACGGCGACAACGTCGGCTGGTTCCCCTCGCTGCCGTTCTACTTCCGGATCGTCGACCGGCCGCTGACGGTCACCGGGCTGACGGTAGCCGCGACGACACAATCGTCGGTAACGCTGCGATGGACGCTTCCCGCGGACCCGAACCGACACAGCGTTGTCGTCGTCCGCGGTAGCGCTGGCGGCGTCGAGCCGACTTGGGCGACGCCGAAGAGGTTTGTGGTCGAGCCGATCGAGAAGCCGTCGGGCACGCTCTACACCTACAAGGACACCAACGGCATCCTGGCGAACCGCTCGTACCGCTACGCGGTCTACACGGTCAGCGCGGACGGCGTGTACAGCCGCCTCGCCGAGCGCATCACCGCCCAGACGCCGCAGGCGAAGCAGGGGGCGCGGCGATGAAGCGCCTGACGCCCGGGTTCGCCCTCCGCCTCGCCGCGCTCGCGACCGCGTTGGTCGTCGGTCCGGTCACCCTTGCCCCCGGCACCGCCGAGGCTCCGGTCTCCAGCGCGCTGGCGGGCGACAGTGTCACCGCCGCCCAGCGCTACGGGTGGCGCACCATGCAGTGGGACTACGCGTGGGAGTTCGGCGAGGACCTCGAGAGCCCTGCCTACCGCGGCGCGGACATCAGCGGCGGCAAGTGGCTCGACTACAGCAACGGCACCGGCCGGGTCGTGAAGTTCGGCGGCGGCATCGAGTTCCACACCGGCGAGCGGTACGACGGCTCGAAGGACCGCGGCGACACCCGGCTGACCCTCACCGGCAAGGCGGCGCGGTTCGGCCGCTGGGAGCTCAAGGAGCGCACCCGGCTGGACGAGAAGACCAAGGACGGCGAGCACACGTTCCTCGTCGAGCTGGTGCCCGAGGGCACCGGGCCGGAGGAGTGCCCCGCCTACCGGCTGACCCTCGCCCGCTCCGTGCTGGGCGCGCCGACCATCAAGATCGGCGTCAACGCCGGCGCGAAATCCTGGACCCGGACCCTGACCGGCTACGGGCGGAGCGGGGCGACCCTGCCGCCGCGGCTGTACGGCGTGCAGATCACCAAGCGGCGGATCACCTGGTTCGTCAACGGCCGTGCGGTCGCGTCGACCGCGGCCGACGCGGCGCGCCCCAAGGTCCCGCTGACGATGCGGATGAGTGTCATCAGCAACGGCGACGTCGAGATGGACAAGGCCGACGTCCTCATCGACTGGGTGCGCAACTACGACCTGAACAAGGGCACCAGGACGCCGCGGGGCTACTCGCTCGGCAGCGGGTCGCCGGGCGGCTGCTGATCGCTTGGTCTCGAGACGGTCGCTAGCGCGACCTCCTCGACCAACGGGGCCGGCCAGGGCGACCTCCTCGACCAACGGGGGCCGGCCAGCGCGACCTCCTCGACCAACGGGGGCCGGCCAGCGCGACCTCCTCGACCAACGGGGGCCGGCCAGGGCGACCTCCTCGACCAGCGGGCGGTTGGGCATCATGGGCGCGTGCTGGCGTCGTACTCGTTCGCTGCGTCGTGGGTGACCGCGGCGCCGCTGGCGGACGTGGCGGAGACCGTCCTCGACCTCGAGCGCTATCCCGAGTGGTGGCCGCAGGTGGTGGCGGTCGCGAAGCTCGGTCCCGACACGGCGCGGGTGCTGTGCCGGTCGGCGCTGCCCTACACGCTCGATCTGGTGCTCGACGCGGTCTCCCAGGAGCCGCCGGTGCTCGAGGTGGCGGTGAGCGGTGATCTCGAGGGCTGGGTGCGGTGGACCCTCACCCCGGTCGAGGGCGGCACCCGGACCGACTTCACGCAGGAGGTCGCGGTCGGTGGTGCGCTCGCCGCGCTGTCGTACGTCGCGCGCCCGGCGCTGCGCTGGAACCACGACCGGATGATGCGGGCGTGCGAGCACGGCTTGCGCGGTCGGCTCGAGGCGGCGCGATGAGCCTCGCCGATCCGCAGACCGTGCGCGACCTGCTGCTCGCCCACGCCGACGACGACGCGGCCGGCCTCGCCTTCGAGGACCGCACCTGGACCTGGCGGGAGTACGTCGCCGAGAGCGCCGCCCGCGCGCACGTCCTGCGCGGGCTGCTCGACCCGAGCCGGCCGCCGCACGTGGGCGGGCTGATGGAGAACACGCCCGAGATGGCGATGGCGATCGCGGCCGGGGCGATCGGCGGCCACGTCACCGCCGGGATCAATGCCACCCGCCGGGGCGCGGCGCTGGCCGCGGACATCCGCCGGGCCGACTGCCAGGTCGTGCTGACCGACGCCGAGCACCTGCCCCTCCTCGACGGTCTCGACCTCGCCGGCGTCACCGTCATCGACACCGACACCACCGGGTGGGCCGAGCAGGTCGCGACCGCGCCGCGGACGACCGACGGGTTCCCGGAGGTGGCCGCGCTCGACACGTTCATGCTGATCTTCACCTCGGGCACGAGCGGTGACCCGAAGGCGGTCCGGCTGACCCACCGGATGCCGGTGTTCGCCGGCGGGATGCTGGTCGACCGGTTCGGGCTCACCGCGGACGACGTCTGCTACTGCGCGATGCCGCTGTTCCACAGCAACGCCGTCGCCGCCGGCTTCGGACCGGCGGTGGCCGCGGGCGCCACCCTGGCGCTCGCCCGGAGGTTCAGCGCGCGCGGGTTCCTCGACGACGTACGCCGGTTCGGGGCGACGTACCTCAACTACGTCGGCAAGCCGCTCGCCTACGTGCTGGCCACCCCCGAGCAGCCCGACGACGCCGACAACCCGCTCCGGGTCGCCTTCGGCAACGAGGCGTCCGACCGCGACATCGCCGAGTTCGGACGGCGCTTCGGCTGCGTGGTGTCGGACGGGTTCGGGTCGACCGAGAACGCGGTCGTCGTCTCGCGGGTCCCGGGCACGCCGCCGGGCTCCATCGGCCAGCCGGCCGAGGGCGTGGCCGTCTACGACCGCGAGACCGAGACGGAGTGCCCCCGCGCCGAGTTCGACGAGTCCGGCCGGGTCACCAACCTCGACCGCTGCGTCGGCGAGCTGGTCAACACCACGGGTGCCGGGTTCTTCGCCGGCTACTACAACGACGAGGCCGCGACGGCCGAGCGGATGCGAGGCGGCCGGTACTGGTCCGGCGACCTGGCCTACCGCGACGCCGCGGGCTTCGTCTACCTCGCCGGACGCACCGCCGACTGGCTGCGGGTCGACGGCGAGAACCTCGCCACCGCCCCGATCGAGCGGCTGCTGCTCCGCCACGACGCGATCAGCCAGGTCGCGGTCTACGGCGTCCCCGACCCGCTCGTCGGCGACCAGGTGATGGCGGCCGTCGTGCTCCGCGACGGGGCCTCGCTCGGACCGGCCGAGCTGGAGCGGTTCCTGGCCGAGCAGCCGGACCTCTCGCCGAAGGCGTGGCCGCGGTTCGTGCGGGTCGCGTCCGCGCTGCCGAGCACGGCGACCAACAAGGTGCTCAAGCGCGAGCTCGCCGCGGAGGGCACCGAGACGGCGGACCCGGTCTGGGTGCGCGGCGAGCGCGATCGCCACTTCGCGCCGAGCCGGCCCACCGACAGGTGAGCCGGCCCGACGCGATGGAGAGGGATCAGCTGGCGCGGTTCATGGCCCGGACGCCGACCCACAGCCCGAGGACGCCGACGACGACGGACCCGGTGACGCCCCCGGCGATCGTGTCCACCGGGTAGTCACCGGCGAAGAGCGCCCGCTCGGCGTCGACGATGTAGTGCAGCGGGTTGAGGTCGGCCATGAGCTGCAGCCAGTCCGGCGCGCCGTCCAGGGGCAGCAGGACGCCGGCGAGCAGGAGCAGCGGGAAGATCGCCGTCTGCTGGACGGTCCAGAACACCCACGCCTGGTCCTTCGCGGCGACGGCGAGGGCCAGGCTCAGCGCACCGAGTCCGACACTGAACGGCACCAGCAGCAGGATGCCGCCGACGATGCCGGCGAGGTGCACGTCGAAGGCGAACGGAGCCACTGCCACCACGATCACCAGCGTCTGCAGCACGAGCGGCACCATCTCGCGCAGCGACTTGCCGATCATCAGCGCCGACCGCCGGACCGGCGACACCAGCAGTCGCTCGAAGGAGCCGCTGATGATCTCCTCGCTGAGGTTCGCGCCGGTGAACGAGGCGCTCATCAGCGCGGTCATCGACACGATCCCCGGGACGAACCACTGGAGTGCCGAGCCGGTCCCCGTGTCGGGAAGCAGCGGGGCGAACAGAGCCAGGAACACCAGCGGCTGGACCATGGCGAACAGGACCGAGGCCGGGTTGCGGAGCACCGGCATCAGCTCGCGGACGAACACGTTGCGGATGTCGGCGACGATCCCGACCGGCGCGGACGCGACCGCCGTACGACGGACGGAGGCGGTGGCCGGCGCGGTGTCGCGGGCCGAGGTGATCTCGATGGTCATGCTGCTTCTCCTTTGGACTCGCGCAGGCTGCGGCCGGTGAGGTTGAGGAAGACGTCGTCGAGCGTCGGTCCGACGACCTCCATCCGGGTGACGGGGGTCCCCGCGGCCGCGAGGTCGGCGACCAGGCCGGGCGCCGCGTCCCGGCCGAACGGGGCGCGGACGGTGACACCGGCGTCGGTGACCGTCACGTGCGCGCCGGGGATCCGGTCGGCCCGGGCCGCGGCTGCGTGCGCGTCGGCGGAGCTGCCGAACCCCAGCGACACCAGGTCGCCGAGCGCGGACTTCAGCGCTGCCGCGGTGTCGTCGGCGATCACGCGGCCGTGGTCGATCACGATCACGCGACCGGCGAGGGCGTCGGCCTCCTCGAGGTAGTGCGTCGTCAGCACGATCGTGGTGCCGAGCTCGGCGTTGAGCCGGCGTACCTGCTCCTGCAGGTTCACCCGGTTCTGCGGGTCGAGCCCGGTCGACGGCTCGTCGAGGAAGAGGACCGCCGGCTCCTGCACGAGCCCGATCGCCACGTCCAGCCGGCGCCGCTGGCCGCCCGAGAGCTGGGAGACCGGCCGGTCGGCGTGCTCGGTCAGGTCGAACGCCGCCAGCAGCTCCTCGGTCCGGGCGCGGGCATCACCGCGAGAGAGGCCGTGGGCGCGGGCCTGGCCGATCAGCTCGTCGCGCCCGCGGTACTGGTGGCCGGCGGCGTTGCCCTGGCCGACGTACCCGATCGAGCGGCGGACCGCGGCCCGGTCGCGGGTGACGTCGAAGCCCGCGACCTCCGCGGTGCCGGCCGTCGGCGCGATCAGCGTGGTGAGCATCCGCAGGGTGGTGGACTTGCCGGCGCCGTTCGGACCGAGGAACGCGACCAGCTCGCCGGGCGCGATCTCCAGGTCGAGGCCACGGACGGCCTCGATCGTCTGCTTGTTGGCGGGTGTAGTGGCGGGTGAGCCCGACGGTGCGGATCACCGGCCCCTTGCTGTGGTGGCTGCCGTGATGGCTGTCGTTGTGGTGGGTCATGGCTCTACGCTAGGAACCATTGCGGTCAGTTATTGACCGCAATCCGAACCAAGGTGGATCTCATGAGCACGAGCGCCCGGATGCTGCGGCTGTTGTCCCTCCTGCAGACCCACCGGTTCTGGTCGGGCGGCGAGCTGAGCGAGCGGCTCGAGGTGAGTCCGCGGACGCTGCGTCGCGACGTCGACCGGCTCCGCGACCTCGGGTACGACGTGGAGGCGGTCCGCGGGGTCGCCGGCGGCTACCAGCTGCGGGCCGGGTCCAACCTCCCGCCGCTGCTCCTCGAGGACGACGAGGCGGTGGCGATCGCCGTCGGACTGCGATCCACCGCAGGCGGCAGCGTCAACGGGGTCGAGGAGACGTCGGTCCAGGCACTGACCAAGGTGATCGCGCTGATGCCCCCGCGCCTGCGCCGGCGGATGGACGCGCTCAAGACGCAGACGGACGGCACGCCGTGGTCGGGCGGCCCGGTCCTCGATGCGGGCGTCCTGACCACGCTCGCCCAGGCGTGCCGCGACGACGAGGCGGTCACCTTCGACTACACGGCTGCCGACGGCACGGCCACCGGCAGGCGGGTGGAGCCGCACCGGCTGGTGAACCTCGGGCGCCGGTGGTACCTCGTCGCCTACGACCGCGGCCGGCAGGACTGGCGCTCGTTCCGCGTCGACCGCGTCACCGGGACCCCCCAGCTGACCGGTCAGCGGTTCCGGCCGCGCGAGCTGCCCGGCGGCGACGCCGTCGGCTTCGTCCGCGACGGGCTGCGGACCCAGCCGCAGCGCCACCAGGTCCGGGTCCGGCTGGCTGCACCGGCCGACGAGGTCGAGGCCGTCATGGGACGGTGGGGCTCCGTCGAGCCGCTGACCGACGGCGAGTGCCGGATGGTGCTCAACACCGACACCCTCGACTGGCCGGTGATGATCCTCGCCAACCTCGACTGCGCCTTCACCGTCGAGGGCCCGGCCGAGCTGTCCGAGCTCCTCGAGCGGGTGGGCCGCCGGTTCGTCTCGGCGGGTGCCTGATCAGATCTGCGGGACGATCCGGGTGAGCAGCCCGCCCATCCGGGTGGCGGCCGCGCGGCCGGCCTCGAGGACCTCGGCGTGGTTGAGCGGCTCGCCGCTCATGCCCGCCGCGAGGTTGGTCACCAGGCTGATGCCGAGGATCTCCATCCCGGCCTCGCGCGCCGCGATCGCCTCGAGGGTGGTGCTCATCCCGGCGAGGTGACCGCCGATCGCCCGCACCATGCCGATCTCGGCCGGGGTCTCGTAGTGGGGTCCGGGGAACTGCACGTAGACGCCCTCGTCGAGGGTCGGGTCGATCTGCTGGCAGATCGCCCGCAACCGGGCGGAGTAGAGGTCGGTGAGGTCGACGAAGTTGGCGCCGACGATGGGTGACGTCCCGGTCAGGTTGATGTGGTCGCTGATCAGCACGGGCGTGCCGGGCGTCCACGTCTCCTTGAGCCCGCCGCACCCGTTGGTCAGCACGATCGCGCGGCAGCCGGCGGCGGCCGCCGTACGCACGCCGTGGACGACCGCCGCGACGCCGCGGCCCTCGTAGTAGTGGGTGCGGCCCAGGAAGACGAGCAGCTTCTGGTCGCCGCCGTCGCCCTTCGCCGTGACCGAGCGGATCTTGCCGGAGTGGCCGGCGACCGCCGCGGCGCTGAACCCCGGCAGGTCGGTGACGTCGATCTCGGCGGTGGTCTCGCCGAGCATCTCCGCGGCGGGCAGCCAGCCCGAGCCGAGCACGAGCGCGACGTCGTGCCGGGCGACGCCGGTCAGTTCGGCGAGGCGGACAGCCGCCTGCTGGGCGAGGTCGTACGGCGAAGGCTGGTCGGTCACGAGGAGGAGGTTAACCGGCGGGGTCTCGTGACGGTCGCAGCGCGACCTCCTCGACCACCGATGGTCGCTGTCCGGGCGTCACGACCCGATCGTCACGACCCGATCGTCACGACCCGATCGTCACCACTGGCCGATCAGCGCTTCGGGCACGTACCCGTGCCGCACCCGCTGGGGGTGGTTGCCGACCTGGCGGTAGGCGAGCTCCTCGCCGGTGGTGGTGTCGATCACCGCGACCGCGTCGCTCTCGCTCAGGGAGATCCAGCAGGTGTCGCCGAGCCCCTCCGTGGTCCAGTAGGGCTTGCCGTAGTCGTGGCCGGTCGTCTCGGTGTCGTAGTAGCGCGCCTTCCCGGTGCGGGCGTCGACCAGGGCGGCGTAGTCGTCCATGGTGCCGGCGACGCACAGCTTGGTGCCGCGGCTGTTGATCGACATCCCGTGGTGCGCGGAGTCGTTGACGTACAGGTCGCGCGGCATCGTCGGCACCCGGTTCTCGAGGTTGACGATGCCCAGCACCCGGCCGACCGTCGGCTCGGGTACGCCCTCGAGGGTGTAGTCGGTCGTGCCGTTGAGGTCGGGCGCCTGGGTGTCGAACTTGACGTAGCCGTGGAAGAAGGACACCTGGAAGTAGATGTAGCGGGCGCCGGGGGTCATCGCCATCGGCCGGACCGCGCTGCTCATGTTCGGGAAGCCGGCCTCCTCGAGCTCGTGGCCGATCTCCCACCGACGGACGATCTTGAAGTCGGCGTTGCGCACGATCTGGAACCACCGGTCGCCCTTGACCGGGTCGGTCAGCGGGTCGAAGAGGGCGTCGAGGGCCTCGGTGCCGTCGCCGGGCGTGTAGACCCGGCCGATCGAGGCGTGGACGATCCGCTTGCCGTCCTTGGTGTAGTTGCTCTCGTGCGGGGTCTCTCCGGAGGGGAAGACCCGCAGTCGGTCGCCCATCTTGACCTGGGTGCCGTCGGCCAGCGTCTGGTCGACCATGGCGTACTCGATGACCTGGCGCGACGTGGAGTCGGAGACCAGCAGCCGGAGCCCGTCGGGGGAGAGGCCCATGTGGTCGGTGCGGAAGCCGTCCATCTGCTGCTCGCGGACGATCGCCCCGGGGAGGCCGAGGGTCGCGCGACGGACGTTGATCCACACCACGTCCGCGAAGCTGGGCCGCGACACCGCGAGGTAGTGGCCGTTGCGGGTGGTGAACATGTCGTCGACGTACTGGTCGTGACCCTCGCCGGGGCCGACCCGGATGGCGAGGAAGAGGGCCAGGTCGACCGGGTTGGCCAGGATCCGCGCCATCTCCTCGGCCTTGTCGGGGATCAGGTTGACCCCACGCTTGAGGACCTTGAAGGAGCGGGCGTCCACGATGCTGGCGGTGCCGTCCCAGTTGTTGCCCACCCACATCACGTCCCGCAGACCGACCGGGGCGGCCGCCTGCGTGCCCGGCGCGGGGGCGAAGTCGGCCGCGGGCGCGGCAGCGGCCGGAGGCGGCGCGGCGGGCGCGCTGGGGGTCGGTACGACGAACGCGGCGGGCGCGGCG
>NZ_JACEHF010000135.1 GCF_014180685.1 Nocardioides pelophilus
CGTCGACGGAGGTCGCGTCTGCCTCGGCCTCGGCGGCCGGAGCCTGCTCGTCGGCGGGGGGCTCGGCGGCGGCCTTCTTGGCGGTGGTCTTCTTCGCGGTGGTCTTCTTCGCGGCGGCCTTCTTCGCCGGCGCCTTCTTGGCGGCCGCCTTCTTCGCGGGCGCCTTCTTCGCGGCGGCCTTCTTCGCCGGCTTCTCGGCGGGGGCCGCGTCGGTGGAGGCCGTGTCCGCGGCAGTCGGGTCGGTGGTCGCCCCGGTGGTCGCCCCGGAGGTTGCCTCCGCCGCTGCTGCTGGTGTTGCTTCGGTGTCGACGGTGTCGACGGTGGTGTCAGCCATGCGCTGCTCCTCCGCCGGCCAGCCTCGCGGCGGCCGGTCGTGTCATCGCCGCTCGATCCCGGGGAGCCGGGTCCTGCGACGCAAGCCTTCGTCGGGACGACACCCTCCGCGGAGCGTCACTGGCGGCTGGGTCCTGCCTGCCGCGGTCGCGTGGCCCCGGGTTGTCATTCCGGGTGCCGGATCGCTGTCACCGATCCGGAGAACCTGCGTCGCGGTCTGGCGAGGTCTCTGCCTCCACCGTGCCGGGCCCGTCTGCGTGCTACGGAACCGGCGAGAACGTCGTCGAATCGGTCCTGCTGGCGCCTCATCGGAGGTGGGCCGTCGGTGGCCGATCTGTGGCGAGTATCGCACAGAGGGGGTGGACGCGGAGCATCCCGGCGCGTCGGGCTCCCACCCGGTAGGTCAGGCGAGCGGGTCGCCGACCGTGCCCGTGGTCTCGTCCAGCGGACCTTGGGCGAGGCGCGTCAGCAGCGCCGTCGCAGGGGCGGCGAACCCGGCGACCTCGGCCAGTCCGGACAACACGTCGTCAGGTCGTACGGCGGGCACGGTGTGCCGGAGCACCAGCGCGAGCGCGGGCTCACCGGCTGCCTCGGTGACGTCCAGCGAGACGACGGCGGCGCGGCAGTCGAAGCTGCGCAGACCCTTCTTCGTCATCCGCTCGACCGCCACCGACTCGGTGGCGAGGAAGGCGGCGACCGCCGCGGCCACCTCCACCGGGTCCGCTCCCCGAAGCTCGACCAGCCAGGCGCTCGCGACCAGCAGGTCGGCGAGCGCTCCCCCGGGCGACTCGACGATCGTGGCCACGTCGAGACCGTCGGGAAGAGCCTCGTCGAGCGCGCGTCCGATCTCCTCGGGGTCCCGGCGCTCGGACAGGCCGAGCTCGAAGTACTCGGCCTCGCTCGCCGCGCCCGTGGGCGACGCGCCGGCGTACGAGATCCGCGGATGCGGGTGGAAACCGGAGGAGTAGGCCATCGGGATGTCCGCGCGGACCACCGCACGCTCCACCGCCCGGCTCACGTCACGGTGACTCGTGAACCGCAGCCGGCCGCGCTTCGCATAGCGGATCCGCAGCCGCTGGACCGGCGGGGCCTGCTGCTCGGGCTGCTGACGACTCACGGGGGCTGATGCTAGGTCACCCGAGCCGGGCGCCCTTCATCTGCGGGGAGGCGTAGACGTTGACGATCCGCAGGCCGTCGAGCCACCGCGTCAGCCGCTCGGCCTCCGCCTCGAGCGCCTCCGTCGCCTCGGCGCCGACGTCGTGGCGCAGCACCACCCGGACCACCGCGTCGTCGTCCTGCACCCAGCAGCCGACGATCCGGCCGTCCCACCAGGCGGTGTTGCCGGCGTTGCCGTTGCTGTCGAAGAGGTACGGCGTGTCCGCCGGGTCGAGGTAGAACGCCCTCTCCTTCCAGCCCATCACCGTCGGGTCGAGCGTGGGCAGCAGGGCCGCCCACGGCGCGACCGGCGGGACCGGCTCGAGGTCGTCGGGCAGCACCCACCCCGTTCCGCCGCCGTCCAGCGTGACCTCGGCCGCGCCGACGTCAGCCAGTGCGCGGCGCACGATCGTCTTGGTCGCGCCGAGCCACCAGACGATGTCGGTCTCGGTGCCGGGGCCGAAGGTCGCCAGCCAGCGCCGGACCAGCTCGGCGTACGCCTTCTCTACCGGCCACGTCTCCTCGGATTCGCGGAGCCAGAGATCGCTGCGCACCCAGGTCGGCTTGTTCAGCCGCCAGTGGCCGGCGTTGGGGCCGCGGAGGACACGCCCCTCGGCGCCGAGGGTGTTCATCACCCACGCGCCGATCGGGAACTCGCCTCCCCACTTCTTCTCGGGGGTGCCGATGGAGAAGCGGCCGTCGAGCGCCGGCACCAGGTCGCGCAGCTCGCGGGTCGTGCGCGGCACCCCGTCGGCCATCGCGGCGAGCACGTCAGCGGTGACGGCGGCGATCCACGCGTCGGCGTCGACCGCGAGCCCGGCGCCCAGCACCGACTTGGCGAGCTGGGTGCGCTGCTGGGCGGCCACCCGGGCCGCTGCGCTCCCCCACGCGGCCGGCAGCAGGTCGCGCGGGAACACGAAGAGCGTGCGCCGCATCGCCAGCTGCTTGACCAGCACGCGGTCGTCGTACAGCGCGGCATCGACGTCGGCCACCGTGACGCCGGGGACCCGCGCCCACAGCGCCAGGTGCACGGTGGCGGCCTCGGTGGCGTGCAGGACGGTCATCGCCCGGGTCGCGGCGACCACGTCCGGGTGCCCGCCGGAGAGACCGTGCCGCCGGGCCAGCCGGGCCCGCCGCTCGCTGTCGTCGATGTGCCGCATGCGGACATCCTCACCAATCGCGGGGACATTCTGCAGCCGGGGAACCGCAGGTACCTCTAGGCTGCTGGCCGTGAGCAACCCTTATGGCAACGACCCGTACGGCCAGCAGCCCTCGAACCCCTACGGCGGATCGGGCGGCTCGTCGTTCAACGCGCCCGGCGTCGGCGGCTTCGAACAGCCGAAGACCGACGGCGTCTCGATCGCCTCGCTCGTGCTCAGCCTGCTCTGCTGCGCACCGGTCGGCCTGATCCTGGGGTTCGTCGGCATCAGCCGCACCAAGGGCGGCAAGCGCAAGGGTCGCGGACTCGCGATCACCGGCATCGTGCTCGGCCTGATCGGTCTGCTCGCGTGGGTCGGCATCGCCATCGCAGCGGTCGCCGGCGTCGCGTGGTTCGACTCGCTCGTCACGCCCGACGAGGCCGAGGTCGGCCAGTGCATCAACGTCGACGACGACGACAACGACGCAGTCCTGCTCTACGAGAAGGAGTGCAACGAGGAGCACGACGGCGAGATCGTCGCGGTCGCCGAGGTCGACGACGAGAACCGCGAGTCGATCAGCTCGGGCATGGTCGACGCCTGCACCACGCTGATCTCCCCCGAGGACCTGACCACGCTGCTGGCGGTCGAGGGTCTCGAGTTCAACGCCGTCATCGAGGACCCGTCCGACGTCGACAACGGCGACCACCTGGTCTGCTACGTCACGAGCGACGACAAGCTCGACGAAGCCCTCCTCTGAGCCGAGCATGAGCTACCCGTACGGCGGTCCGCCGGAGCCTCCCCGCGGACCCGAACCCGGTCAGGGCGCTCCCTACGCGCCCTACGGCAGCAATCCGTACGGCGCTCCGGCGCCGGCCACGGGCCACGGCGTGGACTCCGTGTCGATCACGGGTTTCGTGCTCAGCCTGCTGTGCTGCACGAGCCTGATCGGCCTGATCCTCGGCATCGTCGGGCTCAGCCGCACCAAGAACGGCGTCCGGAGTGGTCGGTGGGCGGCGGTCTCGGCCGTCATCATCGGCGCCGTCGGCACCCTGATGTGCGCCGGGATGCTCGGCTTCTTCATCTGGTTCGGCACCAGCACGGTCACCCTGAGCGGCGCGGACGTCGGCCAGTGCGTCAACGTCGACGACTACTCCTCCAGCAACGACGCGACGTTGTTCAAGAAGGACTGCGACGAGTCGCACGACGCCGAGATCGTCGTGGCCGACGACTTCGACAGCGCCCAGATCGACGCGTTCGACGAGGACTTGCCGGCCGCCCTGTGCGAGTCGGAGCTGAACGAGGAGTACGCCGCGGCGTTCGCCACCGGCGGCTACGACCTCGACATCGTCTTCGAGGCGCAGGAGCCGGAGACCGGGGACGACTTCGTCTGCCTCCTCGAGAACGCCGACGGCAGCAGCCTCAAGGAGCCGATCGCGGACTGACACCCGCCGAGCGGCGTCGGTCCTGATCTGCAGATTCACCATTCAGTAGCGCCGTCAGGCCCTACGCTGCGGTGCGTGGGTCAGGATCCCTACGGCGACCAGGGTGGCTTCACGCCGTACCAGCCGGACGCGACGCCCGACGGCGAGCCACCGGGTGCCGGTGCCGCCGACGAGTCCGCCGTGCACCCGCCGTACGTCCCGTACGGCGCCTCGACCGGGACGTTCGCCGCGCCGCCGGTCGCCATCACCACCAGGTCGGCCAGCCGCCGCCTGCTGCCGTGGCTGGTCGGCTTCATCGTCGTGATCATGACGTGTGGCGGCGGCGTCGGGGGGATCATCGCGGCCTTCACCGGCTCCGACGACGACAGCGCCAGCAGCAGCAGCGGAGGCGGCTCGGAGGGCGGTCTGCTCGCCAACGAGCTCGCGGCGGGTCAGTGCCTGATCGGCGCCGGCCTCGACCCGGGCAGCAACGACCCGGTGTCCGGCCTCGAGGTCGTCGACTGCTCGGTGGGGCACGACGCCGAGGTGATCGCCGTCAACGTCCTCGACGCCGAGGAGGCGGCCGCCTACGACTTCGAGGACGACGACGGTGCGTTCGACAGCTGTCGCGNCGAGGACGACGACGGTGCGTTCGACAGCTGTCGCGACTACTTCTCGCCCGCGCAGAGGGAGCTGCTCAACCAACCCGAGCTCTACCTGATCGCGCTCACCGAGAGCCAGGACCCCGCGCCGTCCGACAAGGTCGCGTGCCTGCTGACCAGGGCGGACGGGAAGCCGCTCCACGGATCCCTGAACGAGCCGACCCCCGAGCCCCCGATCTCGCCGGCGTAACGGATCGCTCCCAGGGCATCGGGTACCTCCGCTGCATGACAGACGAGAGGTTGGAAGCAATCCAGGCAGTCGTCGACCGCGTGACCTCGTGGCAGGACGGCGCGCCCGAGGGCACCGTCGCCGAGGAGCTGCGTCGCGGCGCCGGCGAGGTCGGCGTCGATCTCAGCGAGGAGGAGGTCAACAAGCTCGCCGACGTGATCGAGGACCGTCACGGAGCCGTGTCGGCGGCCGAGGTGCTGGGCCGCGCCGGCTAGCCCGACGAGCGCGTGACCTACGGACGGGTCGCGGCGCGGCGGTGTCGCGCCACCTGCCACGCCAGGCAGGCGACTCCCCCGGTCATCGTGACGGTGATCAGGCTGTTGATGACACCGTGGAACGCCATCGCGTGAAACCCGCTCGGCGCCTTGATCGCCGCGGTGATCGCCCCGACGAGCCCGGCGACCGTGACCACGGCCGGCAGCACCACGGCCGGTAGCACCGACGGGCCGCGGTCGTCAGGGATCGGGTCCCGCGACCGGAGATAGGTCACCACCGCCCACCCGACGATCACGAGGCCGATGACGCCGGAGGAGTACTGGATCCACTTCAGCCCCAGCAAGCCCTCGTGCTCGGTGCGCAGCCACTCGATGTGGCGCGGTCCCCAGCGGCCGGGATGGGTGAAGGAGTCCCACAGGAGGTGGGTCGCGGCGCCGACGGAGCCCGCTACCGGCACGAGCAGCCGCTCCCGCCGGGTCGGCCGGATGGTTGCGGGCAGACGGGAGCGGACCTGCTCGGGCGCCAGGTCGACCAGCGCGTCACGAACCAGGTGGAACCAGAGCAGCACCACGCCCGTTGCCAGGACGACGTCGACCACCAGGACGCCGACGACGCTGTGGGTGACCTCGTAGCCGCGGACCCAGCCCAGGAAGAGCGGGATGTCCGGCACCATCGACCCGGCCGCGAGCGCGGTCATCGGGAGGCCGAGCCGTCGGAGCGGCAGGATCGCCGCCGGATGGGCGAGGGTCATCGGCACCCGCGAAGGGTAGCGACACGGGTGCGCCATCTCCCGCGGCTCACTCCGGTCCTTGGTGACACACCTGTGCCACCAAGGATGGTGGACCGTCCCGACGTCGTGGCTCAGGCGTGCCGACGTCGAAAAGCCCGGCGCGGACCGCCGATCAGACGACCGAGAGCGGCAGCAGCGTGTGGCCGGTGGGGCCGATCTGGATCTCGGTGCCCATCTCCGGGCACACGCCGCAGTCGTAGCACGGGGTCCAGCGGCAGTCCTCGACCTCGACGTCCGACTCACCCGAGGCCACGGCGAGGGCGTCCTCCCAGTCCGACCACAGCCAGTCCTTGTCGAGGCCGGAGTCGAGGTGGTCCCAGGGCAGGATCTCGTCGTACTCGCGGTCGCGCGTCGTGAACCAGTCGACATCGACGCCGGTGCCCGCGAGGGCGGACTCCGCCGCGGCCATCCACCGGTCGAAGGAGAAGTGCTCGCTCCAGCCGTCGAACCGGCCACCGTCGCGCCAGACCTGCTCGATGATCGCGCCGACCCGACGGTCGCCGCGGGACAGCAGTCCCTCGACGATGCCGGGCTGTCCGTCGTGGTAGCGGAAGCCGATCGCCCGGCCGTAGCGCTTGTCGGCGCGCACGACCTCGCGCAGCTCGCGGAGCCGGCGGTCCGTCGTCTCGACGTCCAGCTGGGCGGCCCACTGGAAGGGCGTGTGCGGCTTGGGGACGAAGCCGCCGATCGACACCGTGCAGCGGATGTCGTTGCGGCCGGACACCTCGCGACCCTTGGCGATCACCTTCTTCGCCAGCTCGGCGATCTGCAGCACGTCCTCGTCGGTCTCGGTCGGCAGGCCGCACATGAAGTAGAGCTTCACCTGGCGCCAGCCGTGGGAGTACGCCGTCGCGACCGTGCGGATCAGGTCCTCCTCGGTGACCATCTTGTTGATCACCTTCCGCATCCGCTCGCTGCCGCCCTCGGGCGCGAACGTCAGACCGGAGCGCCGGCCGTTGCGGGAGAACTCGTTGGCCAGCGTGATGTTGAAGGCGTCGACCCGGGTCGACGGGAGCGACAGCGAGACGTTGGAGCCCTCGTAGCGGTCGGCCAGGCCCTTGGCGACCTCACCGATCTCGGTGTGGTCGGCGCTCGACAGCGACAGCAGCCCGACCTCCTCGAAGCCGGTCTTCTTCACGCCGTTGTCGACCATCGCGCCGATCGTCTCGATCGAGCGCTCGCGCACCGGGCGGGTGATCATCCCGGCCTGGCAGAACCGGCAGCCCCGCGTGCAGCCGCGGAAGATCTCGACACTGAACCGCTCGTGCACCGTCTCGGCGAGCGGCACCAGCGGGTTGGCGGGATAGGGCCAGGAGTCCAGGTCCATCAGTGTGTGCTTGCGGACCCGGTCGGGCGCCCACGGCCGGTTGGGGAGCACGGCGGCGATCTGCCCGTCGGCTTCGTAGGAGACGTCGTAGAACTGCGGCACGTAGACGTTGCCGCTCACGGCGAGCCGGCGCAGCAGCTCCTCGCGCCCGCCGGGCGAGCCCTCGCCCTTCCACTCGCGGACGACCTCCGAGATCGCGAGGACGACCTCCTCGCCGTCGCCCAGCACGGCGGCATCGATGAAGTCGGCGATCGGCTCCGGGTTGAACGCGGCGTGGCCGCCGGCGATCACGACCGGGTGCTCCTCGGTGCGGTCGACCGCGTGCAGCGGGATGCCGGCGAGGTCGAGCGCGTTGAGCATGTTGGTGTAGCCGAGCTCGGTCGAGAAGCTCAGGCCGAACAGGTCGAACGCGCCGACCGGCCGGTGGCTGTCGACGGTGAACTGCGGGATGTCGTTATCCCGCATCACCCGCTCCATGTCCGGCCACACCGAGTAGGTGCGCTCGGCGAGGATCCACGGCCGCTCGTTGAGCACCTCGTAGAGGATCTGGACGCCCTGGTTGGGCAGGCCGACCTCGTAGGCGTCGGGATACATCAGCACCCACCGGACGTCGGTCTCGTCCCAGTCCTTGCTCACCGAATTGAGCTCGCCACCGACGTACTGGATCGGCTTGGAGACCGACAGCAGGTGCGGTTCGAGGCGGGGGAAGAGCGACTCTGCCGAAGGGGAGGGCATAAGGAGCGATTCTACGAGCCGGGTGGCGCCCAGCCCGCATCACGACCGAAGCGGGCCAGCAGGTCGTGCTGGGCGTCGCCCGTGAGATCGGCCTGCGCGCCGACCACGCCGGCGCCCCGGTAGATCTCCTCCCGCTCGGCGAACCACTCCCCCAGGGCGGTCACCAGCTCCGGATCCATCCGGGTGTCGCCGCCGGTCGCGACTGCCAGGTCCCAGCCGTGGATCAGGTGGTCGGCGGCCAGCTGCCAGATGTACTCGTCGGGTCGCTCGTCGCCGTACGACAGGTGCACGGTGTCGCACTGCGGCAGCAGCTCGGCGACCGCCCCGGTCGCGTCGTCAGCAGCGGAACGAGCGGTCTCGACCGGCGCATCGCCGAGCAGGTCGCCGTCGAACCGGTCGCCGACCTCCTCGATCGTGCGGCCCTGGAGGAGCGGCTCGGTCCAGAGGTCCTCGCCCACCACGTGGTTGACCAGCGCCCGCACGTCCCAGTCGGCACACGGGGTCGGACCGGTCCAGTCGTCGTCGCCGACGGTGTCGAGGCACAACCGCCACCAGTCGACGGTCCTGCGGTGCATCTCCTCGGTCTCCATCACACCAGTCCTCTCTCGAAGGCTCGGCCGGCCTGTGCCAGCCACCAGTCCAGTCCCGCCCGCTCGCGGGCACGCACGGCCTCGTCGGGATGCTCGACGATGTCGAGCGCCTTGTTCCAGCCCAGCCAGGTCAGGCTCCCGAGCAGCGCGAGCTCCAGCGAGGCTTCGTCGTGGTCGGCGCCCGCGACGTCCCGCTGGAGGGCGAGGAACTCGTCGAACGAGACGTCGAAGGTGTGTGCGCAACCGACGAGGAGCCGCGCGACGTCCATCTCCGCCGGCCCGACCGTGGCCACGCCCCAGTCGAAGAGGGTCACGCCGTGGGGCTCGAGCGCCATGTTGACCGTGGCGACATCGCCGTGCAGGAGCGTCGGCGTCCGCCCCGCGAGCGCCCGGACGAGCGCCGTCCCGTCCTGGGACAGGGCGAGCACGCGCTGCCCGACCTCGTCCGCGGCGACCACGGCGAAGTGCTCCCAGCCACGGAGTGCGGCGTCGACCAGGGGCACGCCGGCGTAGGGACGGATCCGGTCGGGTTGGAAGATGCCGACGACCGAGTCGAGCGACGTGGGCAGCGGATCGGTCCGGCCGCGGTGCGCGGCGTGCAGGTCGCGGAGCCCGCCCAGGACGACACGCAGCTGGGCGGCCGAGAGCAGGTGGTCCCAGGTCAGCACGGCGTCGCCGAGGTCGCGCATGACGACGACCCCGCGGCCGTCGTCGTCGTACCAGGCGGCGAGGATGGGGTGGCGCACCGTCGGCGGCAGGTCGTCGAGCACGCCGTCGAGGAAGAGCTCGACCTCGCGGCCCCGCTCGTCACCGACCATCCGCATCACGAAGTCCGAGCGCGGGTCGTAGCGCTTGACGACGACCCGTCGTCCGTCGGCCAGGGTCACCCGCTGCAGGGCGGCACCCGACCGTCCGTCCTCACCCAGCGTGCCGTGCGCAGTCGCCGAGTCGAGCGCGGCCCGGTCGATCACCGCCGCCATGTCTCCATGGTGCTCCTGATCGACCGGGCGCGCACCCCCCTCGGTGGGTCAGCTCACGGACGTGTCATCGATGACGAAGCTCGTCTGCAGGCTGGAGTCCTCGGTGCCGGTGAACTTCACCGTCACCGTCTTCCCCGCGTAGGCCGCGAGGCTGAAGGACCTCAGGACGTAGGACGAGCTCTTGTTGAGGTTGGAGTACGTCGCCAACGTGGTGGTCGTGCCACCGGAGACGACCTGCACCCGGAGCGTGTCGTACGCCGTCGACGTGGTGGTCTCCGCCGAGTCGATCCGCAGGTAGAACGCCAGGGTCTTGGTGCCGCTGGACGGCAGGGTGACGCTCTGGCTGAGGGTGTCGGTATTGGACGAGCCGTAGCCGTTCAGCCACGCCTTCCACGACCCGCTGCGGGCCGGCCGGCTGGTCGAGCTGGTGATCACGCCGGACGTCGCGGCCCAGCTGGTGTTGCCGGACTCGAAGCCGGGGTTGGCGAGCAGGTTGCCCGACGGCGGCGGGGGCTCGGTCGTGCCGCCCTCGAGCGTGTAGAGCAGACGGTTGGGCGAGCCGGTGCCGGGGTTGGTGACCTTGCCCGTGGTCGCGTTGGACGTCAGCCACGACGCGACCGCCGACGGCGACGCGGTGCTGTGGGCCTGCAGGTAGAGCGCGGCGGCGCCGGCCACGTGCGGGGTCGCCATCGACGTGCCGCTGATGGTGTTGGTCGCGGTCGTCGAGGTGTGCCAGGCCGAGGTGATGCCGGAACCGGGCGCGAAGATGTCGAGGCAGGAGCCGATGTTGGAGAAGTCCGACCGCGCGTCGCTGCTGGTCGTCGAGCCGACCGTGACCGCGGCCGCGACCCGGGACGGTGAGCCGTTGCAGGCGTTGGCCCCGTAGTCGTTGCCGGCCGCCACGGCGTAGAAGACGCCGTCGCTGATCGAGTTGTTGACAGCGGTGTCGAGCGCCGAGGAGACGCCGCCGCCGAGGCTCATGTTGGCGACCGCCGGCCCGCTCGTGTGGTTCGAGGTGACCCAGTCGATGCCGGCGATCACGCCGGAGTCGGTGCCGTTGCCGCTGCAGTCGAGGACCCGGACCGGGATGATCGTGACGCCCTTGGCGACGCCGTACGTCGTGCCGCCGACGGTGCCGGCCACGTGGGTGCCGTGCCCGTTGCAGTCGGTGGTGCCGCGGCCGTCGCTGATCGCGGAGTAGCCGGCCGAGGTGCGGCCGGTGAACTGGTTGTGGGTCGTCAGCACGCCGGTGTCGATGATGTACGCCTTCACACCCGAGCCGGTGACGTCGTAGTGGTAGGTCGAGTTCAGCGGCAGGTTGCGCTGGTCGACCCGGTCGAGACCCCAGGTCGCGCCGGTCTGGTCGGCGTCGATGGAGACCCGCCGGTCGGCCTCGATGTAGGCGACCGCGGGGTTCGCGCGGAGCGCCCGCACGGCCCGGGCGGGCAGCTTGGCGGAGAAGCCCTTGAGCACGGTCGTGTACTCGTGGATGACCCGGCCGCCGTTGTCACGGGCGACCTCGCGCGCACCGCTCGCGGTGGTGCGCGAGGTCTGCGACTTCAGGACGACGATGTAGCGGCCGTCGATCG
>NZ_JACEHF010000136.1 GCF_014180685.1 Nocardioides pelophilus
GAGCGGGCGCCCGGCCGCCCCCCGCTCGTCACCGATGTCGGCGTGCGCCTGCCCGCCCACCTGACCGCGAGCGGGCGGGCGATCCTGGCCCGGCTGCCGGCCGCGCAGGTCCGGGCCCTCTACCCCGACCGGTCGGCCTTCGTCGACCGCACCGGGGTGGGCCCGCAGTCCCTCACCGCGCTCCGCTCGGTGCTGACCGACACCCGGCGGCGCGGCCACGCCCGTGAGGACGGCGAGGTGACCCCCGGGCTGGCGAGCGTCGCCGCGGCGGTGCTCGACCACAACCAGCACCCGGTGGCCGGGGTCGCGATCACCTTCCCGGCCGACGCGGCCGAGGTCGACGTGCTGGCCGCGGCCGCGGTCCGCACCGCCGAGCAGCTGGGTCGGCGGCTCGGCCGGCGCTAGCGTCGACCGGTCCGCGACGGCTGCAGGCTCAGGCGGACTGCCGGTGGACGATCGGCTGGGCCAGCCAGGCTTCGGCGAACCGGGCTGCCGGCTGCGGCCGGGCGATGAGGTAGCCCTGGATGAGCGGGCAGCCGAGCTCGATCAGCGCTCGTCGTTGCTCGACGGTCTCCACTCCCTCGGCGACGACCGTGATCTCGCACGCGGCCGCCAGCCGGACCACCGCGGCGAGGATCTCGGAGTCGACCACGTTGACCCCCAGCCCCGCGGTGAAGGCACGGTCGATCTTGACGATGTCGACCGGGAACCGCTTGAGGTAGGACAGCGAGGAGTAGCCGGTGCCGAAGTCGTCGATGGCGACCCGCACCCCCAGCGCCTTCAGGTCCTGGAGGGTCATGATGGTCAGCTCCGTGTCGGTCATCATCCCCGTCTCGGTGATCTCCAGGCAGAGCTGGTCGGGCGGGAGCTGGGTGCGGCGCAGGATGTCGGCGACCTCGATGGCGATGGCCGACCTGCTGAACTGGAGCGCGGAGAGATTGACGTTGATCTTGAGGGGCGGGCGCTCCGGGTGGTCGAGGGTCCACTGGCGCGTCTGGCGGCAGGCCTCCTCCAGCACCCACGCGTCGAGCCGGATGATCAGGCCCGTCTCCTCGGCGATGTGGATGAAGTTGAGCGGGGTGACCACGCCGTCGGCGGAGTTCCACCGCACCAGTGCCTCGGCGCCGACCGTCTCGTTGGTCACCGTGTCGACCACGGGTTGGTAGTAGAGCTCGAACTCGCCGTCGTCGAGCGCCCGCCGCAACGCCGTCTCGAGCTCGAGTCGGGCCCGCGGGTCCTCGGCGGTCGCGGCAGCGAACAGCCGGAAGGTGCCCTTGCCGGCCGCCTTCGCGGCGTACGTCGCGCTGTCGGCGGCCGCGACCAGAGCCTCCAGCGAGTCGGCGTGGTCGGTCGTCGCGATCCCGATCGAGGCGCTGACGAACACCTCGTGCCCGCCGATGACCGATCCTTCAGCGACGTCGGCCAGGATCCGTTCGGCGACGGTGACGGCCTGCTGGGCGTCGGCGATGTCCTCCAGGAAGATGGCGAACTCGTCCCCGCCCAGTCGCGCACAGGTGTCCTCCGGACGGATGTTGCGGCGCAGCAGCGAGGCGACGTGGACGAGCAGGTCGTCGCCGATCGGGTGACCGTAGGAGTCGTTGATGAGCTTGAACCGGTCCAGGTCGAACATCAGCAGCGCGTGCCGGGTGTTGTGCCGCTTCGCCCTGACCAGGGCGTGCTCGACCCGGTCCTGGAAGAGGCGCCGGTTCGGCAGGTCGGTCAGGGGGTCGTGGAAGGCGAGGTACGACAGCTTCTTCTCGAACGCCTTGCGCTCGGTGATGTCGTGCAGCACCAGGACGACGCCGGTCTGGGGAGCGGGCAGCCCGGCGGCCGTCAGCGCGACCGGGACCTGCCGGTCGGCGACCCGCAGCACGGCGTCGTCGTCACGGACGCTCTCCTCGGCGCCGGACAGCTCGGTCAGGCTCAGCGCACCGCTCGCGCGCTCGATCGAGAGGACGGCGTCGGCGTCCCGGCCGACCAGGTCGACATCTTGGCCCAGCAGCGCGCACGCAGCCGGGTTGGCGAAGGTGATGACCCCTGCCGAGTCGACGGCGAGGACACCCTCGGACTGACCGTCGGTGATCGCCGTCAGGTGGGCGAGCAGATGGGCGTTGCGCAACGCCTCCGCCCCGACGTTCGCGAGGGTCGTCAGGGCGTCGCGCTCGGTGTCGATCCACGAACCCCCGCCGATCCGGTCCGTCACCCGCAGGTCGGTCTCCTCGTCCAGCGAGACCCGCAGCTCCCCCGAGACCTTCGGCTCCCGGGCGGGCACGAACGCGGCCGCACCGGCGTGCAGCACCTCCTTCGCGGTGGCGAGCAGGTGGTCACGCACGGCATCGGGATCCCCGGAGCTGCGCACCGCAACGACGCCCTGCTGCAGTGCTTCGGCCGCGAGTCGTCCCTGTCGCTGCACGACGACGGCGACGTACGCCGCCTCGATCGTCCAGCCGAGGGCGATCGCCGGTACGACGGCCTCGGGGTGGTCGCGGACGACGACGCCGGCGACGACGCCCAGGAGGAGCGATCCGAAGGACGCGAGGCCCCGGGTGCGCCACTGGTCCCAGAGCCCGGCGAGGACCGGTTCACCCACGGCGAGCCGCACGATCCCGGCGACGGCCACCGACGACACCATCGTGAACACGAGAGCGCCGACGCCGCAGGCCAGGATCGCGGCCGCGGTCACGGGCGCGGAGGTGTCCGGCGCGATGAGGCCGGCGACCGCGAAGCCGGCCAGGCTGGCCAGGACCGTCTGACCGACGTTGAAGACCAGCTTGATCGGCGCCCGCCGGGCGGCCAGGTTGCCGGCGACGGTGGCCACCACCACGGCGACCGCCACGTCGAACGGGCTGAGCATCAGGATCATCGGAGGCAGCAACGCCTCGTCCAGGTGGTCGGACTCCACGCTGCCGTGCCGGTGCACCAGCCGGGTCGGCCGGAGGTGCGTGTAGACGAGCAGCACCGTCAGGATCGCGAACGTCACGGGGTGCGCGAGCGCGGTCGTGCCGCCGAGGAACCCGGCTCCGACGGTCGCCGCACCAGCCGCGACACCGACGCCGATGCACACGGCCGTGATGCCCTTCGAGGACAGCACCCGCGGGGCGCTGGTCGCAGTTGCCCTCATCGTCTGGTGCTCCTCGTGCCGGTCATCGCGGTCGTCGACTCATCCGGCGTGTCAGTTCCACGCGACCGACCAGAAGCCGGTCGAGGCCCAGCCGCCCGCGTTCCATGCGGACGAGTTCCAGGCCGACGAGTTCCAGGCCGAGCTGTTCCATGCCGTCGAGTTCCAGGCAGCCGAGTTCCAGGCGGCGCTGTTCCAGGCAGCCGAGCTCCAGTCGTAGCCGTTCCAGGCCGCGCTGGCCCACTTGTACGCGTTCCAGGCTGCGGAGGTCGTGCCCGCGTTGGCCCCCCACGGCGCCGACTTCCACGCCGAGCTGTTCCACGCCGAGCTGTTCCACGCGGCAGAGTTCCAGGCCGCAGAGTTCCAGGCCGCAGAGTTCCAGGCCGCGGAGTTCCAGGCCACGTGGTCGGCGGGCGGCCCACCGGCGTTGGCCAACGAGCCCTCGGACTTGAACGGCGACCCGGAGCCGTCCGACTGCGCCAACCCGTGGTTGGCGACCGGACCGGTCGGAGCGGCCAGCAGCGCCTCGATGTCCAGCGCGCCGGCCCCCTGGGCCGTGACCGGGACGTTCGGCAGGGCGGCCGCGCTGCCGGTCAGCAGCGCCTTGACCTCGTCGTTCGTCAGCCCCGGACGCTGCTGCAGGAGCAGAGCGGCGGCACCGGCGACCTGGGGAGCCGAGAACGACGTGCCCGACCCGCGGAAGTAGAGAGGATCCACGCGCGACGCAGGGAACGCGGTGTCCGCTGCCGAGCCGGGCGCGCGGGTGGAGACCAGGTGGGCGCCGGGGGCGACCAGGTCCGGCTTCGCGACGTTGGCTGACGTGGGTCCGGTCGAGGAGAAGGTGGCGACGGTGTCGTCGGCCGCGTCGACGGTGGTCTCGTCGTCGCTGGAGCCGACGGTGATCACGTACGGGTCGTCCCCGGGCTTGGTGATCCCGCCCGCGCCGGCGTTGCCCGCGGCGACCGTGACCACCATCCCGGCGTGCCACGCACCCTCGACCGCGGCGTTGAGCGGGTCGATCCGCCAGCTCTGGGTGGAGTCGGTGCCCAGGGACAGGTTCAGGACGCGGATGTTGTGCTGGTCGGCGTGGTTGACCGCCCACTGGATCGCCGAGATCACCCGGATCACGTCGCTGGAGCCGTCGGCTCCCGCGATCTTGAGCGAGACCAGGTTGACGCCGGGCGCGACGCCCTTCACCGCGCCGTCGGAGGCGGCGCCCGACCCGGCGACGATGCCGGCCACGAAGGTGCCGTGGCCGAAGCTGTCGGTGGTGTGGCTGCCTTCGCCGGAGAAGTCGTAGCCGGCGATGACCTTGCCGGCCAGGTCGCCGCTGTTGCTGATCCCGGTGTCGATGACGGCGACGGTGACGCCCGCGCCGTCCAACCCGCTCGCCCAGGCGCTGGGAGCGCCGTCGACCTGCGGATAGACGGCGGACGCTTCGTGGCTGTCGGCGCCCCAGTCGGCGTCGGTCACCCGGACCGTCTCGTTGGCGGAGACGTTGAGCCCCGCCGTCCGAAGGTCAGCGATCTGCTCGTCGGTCAGCTCGGCGGCGAAGCCACCGATGATTGGGAGGCTCTGGTAGCCGGCCTCGTCGGCCAGGTCGGCCTTGGCGTCCCGGACATCGGCGCGGGCACCGGTGACGAGCACCGACTGGGTGGCCGTCAGGTTCGTCGACGAGACCGCCGCGGTGACGGCGGGAGCCGGCCCGGTGAGCGCGGGCGCAGCAGCGACGGACAGGACCGCTGCCAAGAGCGCGGGGACCGCGGCCCTGAGCCGATGCGATCGAGGACGCATGGCAGATCCCACCTCTTGGTCGGCACTACAGGCGTGAAGCTTCGGACGACTGGCGCCGGCGTGCCGCGGACACGAGTCTCACCGAGGCGCGCGAGGGCGTCAGTGATCCTGATCGACCCCGATCGAGCCCAGCTGAGGAAAAACTTCAGAAAGTTTTCGAACCGGGCGATCAGGCGATGGCGGCGGTGCCGAAGGCGACGTTGAACCGGTCGCACCAGATGACCACGGACCTCATGTCGCCGAGGTCGGCGTCGTCGGGGATCTCGTAGTTCTGGTCGCCGATGTTGCCCTTGATCGACCCGAGCCCGACGTATGCGCCGTCGTCGTAGATGCCCCACGAGTCACTGCAGCCCTCGCAGTCGCCGCCGCTGACCTGGTCGGTGATCCAGACGTGGACGTCGGGCCCGTTGGACGTCTCGAACCCCTCGAGCCGCAGGTAGCGGGTGCCGTCGTCGCGGAGGTAGATGATCGCCCGGCCGGACGTGCCGTGCTCGGCGTCGATGAACTCGCCGGCGGCCAGCTCGACCCGCCTCGGCTCGTCGTCGCCCTCGGTGTCGGTCGGGGGGTCGCTGGCCTGCGTCTCCGGGAACGCGGTCTGGGACAGTCCGTCCGAGGCCGTGCCGACCACCTCTCCGGTGTCGTCGGCCTCGTCGACCGTGTCGTCGATGAAGAGCAGCCACGGCTGGAAGAGCAACAGGCCCACGACGATCACGACCAGGAGCACCCCACCGACACTCAGCCAGATCGCACCCTTGCGGCCCATCGCCATCTCTCCTCAGGTCAGCAGCACCGTGACGAGCCCGCGGCGTACCGCCGCCAGGCCCACCACATCCATGACCAGAAGGTAGACGACTGAAACGTCCGGCGCCCTCAGAACCGGAAGCGTGCGTAGCCCCGGCGGGCCGCGCCGGCGACCCGGGTGAAGTCCCCGCCCACCGACAGGGCGGGCAGGGCGTTCGGGCTCTGGAGGGTTGGGGTGAGCCCGAACGCCCAGACCCCGTAGGAGCCGTTGGCCCCGGGGTTCCAAGCAGTCACCGTGCCGTCCTCGGCGAGGAAGGAGCCGATGTGCAGCCGATCGAGATGTGCCTCCGGGAATCCCGAGAAGTGGCCCCCGACGTACACCTCCTCCTCGGTCGCCAGGATCGCCTGGACGTCACCGGAGGTGCGCACGCGGTAGAGCGGGGTGCCGCTGCTGCTGGGGTCGTACGCCCAGGTGCGGTTGTTGGTGGTGCCGAAGAAGAGACGTCCGGACGGCGAGACGTCCATCGAGATCACCACGCCACCGTCGGTGGGAGCGAACGTCGTGACCTGCCCGGTGAGCGAGCTCAGCTCGGCGGCGCCGGGGCGTGACAGGCCGCCGATCGTGGCGAACGGTCCCCCGGCGTAGAGCCGGGTGCCGTCCTCGCTGAGCGCGAGCGCGCGCACCGTCGAGGACGGCCGCGGCGCGAAGGCGGGGTCGACGGCACCCGTCGTCTGGTTCAGCGCAGCCAGCCGGTTGATGTCGCGCCCGCCGATCCGGCTGAAGCTGCCGCCGACGTACAGCCGGTTGCCCGCGTCGGTCACGAGCGCGCGGACGGTGTTGTTGGACGTCGTCGTCGTCCAACCCGCGACCAGGTCGCCGGTGTCCGAGGTGACGGCGGCGAGTCGGCGCGGCTGCCCGTTGACGGCCGTGAACGTGCCACCCAGGAACACCTTGCTGCCGTCGGAGGAGGCCGCCAGCGCGTAGACGACGCCGTCCGCCTCCGGGGTCCAGGCCGGGTCGAGGGTGCCGTCCGCCCGGATCGCCGCCAGGTTGCTCCGCGGCTGTCCCGACACGCTGGTGAAGTCGCCGCCGATGTAGGTGCGGTCACCGATCTGGGCGATCGCGTAGACCACGCCGGCGACCGCGCACCGGCCGGCCGCCTCGTCGTACACGACGCAATCGACCTTCGCGGTCGGCACCGTCACCGGCGACGGGCTGGCCGTGGCGGCAGCGGGCCACCCGAGCGCCGGCAGGGTCGCCAGCAGGGTCGCCAGGGCTGTCAGGACTGTCCGGACCAGAGCACCGCGCTTCGTCCCAGGTCTCATCGTCGATCCCTCCTCAGCGGCGCGCCGCGCCGGTGCCGCCGACGCTACGACCGAGCAGGCCGCCTGACGTCCCCTGTTTTGGGGGTCATGGGCGACGACTACGACTCAGGTGAGCAGCAACGTGTCGAGCCTGCGGCGCACCACCATGAGGCCCACCACCCCCATCACCAGGAGGTAGACGACCGAGACCAGCGACGCCTCCGAGACCGTGCCGGTCGTGAGCTCCCGGCAGAGCACGACGCCGCGGTAGAGCGGCGTGCACTCGACGATCCAGCGCACCGGTCCGGCGTAGGTGTCGATCGGGAAGAAGGTCGCGGAGAACAGGAACAGCGGCAGCTGGACCAGCGTGATCTTGTCGAAGTCCTGGAAGTTGCGCATCCAGGTCGTCGCCGCCATGCACACCGCGCTGAACGCGAACCCGATCAGCAGCACGGCCGGCAGCGCGAGGACGGCCCACCACGACTCGATCAGCCCCATCGCGAGCATCACCAGCAGGAACATCGCGGCGTACGACGACCCGCGCAGCTGCCCCCACGCGATCTCGCCGCGGGCGATGTCGCCGGTGGACAGCGGGGTGGCGAGCATCTGGTCGTAGAGCTTGACGTACTTCAGCTTGAAGAAGACGTTGAACGTCGAGTCGAGCAGCGCCCCGTTGAACGCCGAGGCGGCGAGCATGCCAGGCGCGACGAAGGTCGCGTAGGAGACCTCCTTGCCGCCGACCGCGAAGCTGTCGACGAGGGCGCCGACGCCGATGCCGATCGAGAGCAGGTAGAACAGCGGCTCCAGGAAACCGGTCAGGAAGAGCTTCCACGCGTCGCGGTAGACGATGTAGTTGCGCAGCACCAGCAGCCGGGTGGCGGCCACCCGGGTGAGCGGCCGGACCTCGGTGGTGTTGGAGGCGAGCAGCTGCGTCGATGCGGGGGTGCTCACGTGATCATCCGCTTCGTCAGGCCCGAGACCGACCAGCGCCAGCCGAGCAGCATCAGCACCACCAGGACGGCGACGTTGAGGCCGGCCACCCACCAGGTGACGTTGTCGAGCGCGAACATCCGCGACAGGTTGACGCCCTGCCAGAGCGGGGTCAGCCGGGCGAGCCACGACCCGACGTCACCGAGGTTGCTCACCGGGAAGAACGCACCCGAGAACAGGAACAACGGGAACACACCGAGCCGGAACAGGACGCCGAAGCCCTCCTCCGACCGGTTGCGGGTGGAGAACGCGTACACCAGCGTCGCGAACGTCATCCCGCAGAGCACCTGGGAGGCGAAGGCGAGGATCGGCCCCCACCAGGACTCGAAGACGCCGAACGGGAGCATCACCAGCGTGTAGAGCCCACAGGTCGCGCTCAGGTGCAGCGCGACCGACGCGAGGTGGGCGCCGACCAGGTGACGCGGCTGCAGCGGTGTCGCCAGCATCGACTCGTAGATCCGCTGCCACTTGATCATGCCCATGACCGGCCAGGTGGTCTCGGAGACGGCCGTCTGCATCGCGTGGGCGGCGATCAGGCCCGGCACCACGAAGGCGAGGTACGACGTCGCCCCCTCGAGCTCGTCGGGATCGGCCTCGATGAACCCGCCCAGCAGCACGCCCATCGCCAGGACGTAGAGGAACGGCGACAGGAACGAGGAGACGATGACCCCGCGCCAGGTGCGGGCCCAGACGATGGCCCAGTAGTCGACCTGCCGCTGGACGCCCTCGACGAACGGGAGGTCGCGCGGGGCCGCGGGCGGCGCGTCGGGCGCCACCGCGTCGGAGTCTGTCGAGACCGCCATCAGTCGACCAGGGTCCGACCGGTGAGCCGGAGGAAGACGTCCTCCAGCGAGGAGCGCCGCACGAGGGTGGCCAGCGGCTGGAGCCCTCGCTCGTGGGTGCGCGCCAGCACCTCCTCGCCGTCCTCGGTGTAGACGAGCAGCCGGTCGGGCAGCACCTCGACCCGCTCGCCCAGGTCGCCGAGCAGCTCGGCGTGCGCGGCGTGCTCACCGGCTCCGAACCGGAGCTCGGCCACCTCACGGGTCGAGTGGGCCCGGATCAGCTCGAGGGGTGCCCCCTCGGCGACGATCACGCCCTTGTCCATCACGACCAGGCGGTCGCAGAGCTGCTCGGCCTCGTCCATGTAGTGGGTGCTCAGGACCAGCGTGACGCCGGCGTGCTTGAGCCGGAACAGCTGGTCCCACAACAGGTGGCGGGCCTGCGGGTCAAGGCCCGTGGTCGGCTCGTCGAGCAGCAGCAGGTCGGGCTTGTTGATGAGCGAGCGGGCGATGGTCAGCCGTCGCTTCATGCCGCCCGACAGCTCGTCGACCCTGGCCTTGGACTTCTCGGTGAGCTTCGCGAACTCCAGCAGCTCGCCCGCCCGCTCGCGCACCACCTGCTTGGGGAGCCCGAAGTAGCGGCCGTAGACGTAGAGGTTGTCGAAGACGTTGAGCTCCTGGTCGAGGTTGTCCTCCTGGGGGCACACGCCGAGCCGGCCCCGGATCGTCGGCCCGTCGACGGCCGGGTCCATGCCGAAGATCCGCAGCTCTCCGTCGCTGACCGGCGACACCCCCGCGATCATCCGCATCGTCGACGACTTGCCGGCGCCATTGGGCCCCAGGAAACCGAACGCCTCGCCCTTGCGCACCTCGAGGTCGATGCCCTTGACCGCGTCGAAGCTGGGACCCGAACCCTGCTGGAACCGCTTCCACAGGCCGCGGGCGACGATCTGCGCGTCGTCGTGGAGCGGGGTCTCCGCCGCATCGGCCGCCGTGCTGTCCGGGAGGGTGTCGCTCACCCGTCGATAGTAGGGACCGGCGACGACAAGGGCCTTCGATTAACCGGGCCCCTCCCCGCGTGGGTGTGCCGGTCGCGGTCCGTCAGTCCGGCTCGGCCGGGTTGCCGCCGAAGCCGATCTCGTTGCCGTCCGGGTCGCGGTAGACCACCTTGCGCACGCCGTCGCCGTACGTCTCCTGCCCGCTCGGCTCGATGCCCCGCGCGGCCAGCGCGGCGACCCGGGCGTCGAGGTCGGACACGAACACGGTGTGCGTCGCGTGGCCTGCGTGCTCCGGCCTCTCCTCGACCACCAGCCAGCGGTGAGGTGCGATCTCCCAGACGGCCTCCCGCTCGTGGGCCTTGAAGGAGGGCGGACCGCCGAGCAGCCGCTCCCACCAGGGGTACGCCGTCGCGAAGTCGCGCACGCACGTCGTCGCGAAGAGCTCGACGCCGTCGGACAGGAACTCAGCCACGGCCGAGCCGTCCGAGCCACCACGCGAGCACGCCGTCCGCAGCATCGATCCCGTAGGCAGCGGTCATCACCGCTCCAGCCTCGGCGACGTGCCCGGACCGCGCAAGGTCGGCACCCTCCGCCCATCGGCGCTCGTCGACGGGCAGCGGCAGCGCGGCCAGCTGCCGGGCGCTGACCTTGACCGACCCCGGCGAGAGCCCGGTGCCGAGGTAGCGCGCAGCGGCGTGGGCCACGACCGGGGGCGCGAGAAGCACGGCGAGGATCCGCCACAGGTCGGCGGCTTCGCCCGGGACCACCGTCACGACCGGCACCGATGGCAGCCACGCACCGCGCTCGTCCACCACCGCCTCGATCACCCGCCCCTGACCGGCGACGAGCACCTTCGGCACCAGCCGGGCGTCCACCCAGGAGCCGAGCGGACCCGCCCGGACGGCGGCGACGTCGACCACGGGCGCGTCGTACCGCTGTCGCGCGAAGCGGGTCGGACGCCGCCCCCACTCGCAGGCACCCGGCTCGATCAGCCCGCTGGTGACCAACGGCGCCTCCCCCGGCTGCGCGCCGCCGGCGCCCGCCTCGCGGACGTGCGGCACNCCGCCGGCGCCCGCCTCGCGGACGTGCGGCACGAGCCCGTAGTACTGGTCGCGGAAGTCGGCGGTGCACGTCGCCAGGTCGTCGAGGGTGCCGGCACCGGCGTCGAGCGTGACGGCCGGGATCCCGAAGTACGGCGCCGCGAGCCGGCCCCAGTCGTCGGGACCCGGACCGCCCTCCTCGCCGATCCGCACGACCGGGACGCACGCGAGCACCGTCGTGCCGCGGAAGACCGGCCGGTCGGCGACCCACAGGTCGGTCACCGCACCGGCCACCGCCGCGGCCGCTCGCACCGGCCCGGCGTCCCGCGCCCCGAGCACCGACAGCGGCTGCACCAGGGCGACCGTCCCGCCGGGGACGACCAGGC
>NZ_JACEHF010000137.1 GCF_014180685.1 Nocardioides pelophilus
CCCGCATCCGCGCTCGCCCGGTCGGCCGGTCCGCGTAACGCGTCCCGGAACAGGTCGTTTGACCTGATGCTCCCGTCGTCCGACCGAAGGACCACCGTGCGCCTGCTCCCCGCCGTCGTCACCGCCGTCGTCACCGCCGTCGTCACCGCCAGCCTGCTGGCCGCCCTCGCCGCCGTCCCGGGTGGGACGTTGCCGAGCGGCTCGGCCGCCGCGCCTGCCGCAGCCCCGGCCGCAGCCCTGACCGCAGCGGCGTCCGCGCCGTCGCCGGCTCCCCGACCCGCAACCGAGGGCCGCTTCGTCCTCGATCCGCAGGGCCGGGTGCTGGTGCTGCACGGGGTCAACATGGTCTACAAGCGGCCGCCGTACGCCCCGGACGCCATCGGCTTCGGCGCCGACGACGCGCAGTTCCTGGTCGACCATGGCTTCACGACGGTGCGGCTCGGGCTGATCTGGAAGGCGGTCGAGCCCGATCCCGGCCGGTACGACGACGCCTATCTCGCCCGGATCCGGGAGACCACCGAGGTCCTGGCCGCGCACGGCATCCACGTCATGCTCGACTTCCACCAGGACCTCTTCCACGAGCGGTTCCAGGGCGAGGGCGCGCCCGACTGGGCGGTCCAGGACGACGGCCTCCCCGCCGAGCCGCAGCTCGGCTTCCCCTACAACTACTTCGGCCAGATCGCGCTCAACCGCGCCTTCGACCACTTCTGGGCGAACTCCCCCGGCCCCGGCGGCATCGGCCTCCAGGACCGGTACGCCGACGCGTGGGCCCACGTCGCGTCGTACTTCCGGCAGACGCCGGGCGTGATGGGCTTCGACCTCTTCAACGAGCCGTGGCCGGGCACCCTCTGGACGCTGTGCGCCAACCCGCTGGGCTGCCGCGGGTTCGACGCCAAGCTGCAGGCGTTCTCGCAGCGGGTCATCGACCGGATCCGCGCCGTCGACCGGCGCACGCCGATCTTCTACGAGCCGCACGTGCTCTTCAACAACGGTGCTCGGACCCATGTGTCACCGCGCGGCCAGCGGCTCGGGTTCTCCTTCCACGACTACTGCCTGACCGCCGACGTCGGCCTGGAGGGCACGCCCGTGCAGGACCTGACCTGCACCGTGTTCGACAACCTCGTCTGGGCGAACGCCGAGGCGCAGCTGACCCGCACCGGCGACGCTCCCCTGCTGACCGAGTTCGGCGCCACCACCGACACCGTGGTGCTCGAGGACATGGTCGACCGCGCCGCCGAGCACCGGTTCGGCTGGCAGTACTGGGCCTACTGCGGCTGCGACGACCCCACCACCACTGGTCCCGGCGCCGAGCAGGCGCTGGTCTTCGACCCGGCCGAGACGCCCACCGGCGACAACATCGACCACGCCAAGCTCGAGGCGCTGGTCACCCCGCACCCCCTCGTCGTCTCCGGCACGCCCGCGGGTTGGCACTTCGACCGCGAGACGCGCCGCTTCACCACCTCGTGGTCGACCGCGCGCGCCGGCGCGACGGTCGGCCGGTTCGAGCCGGGCTCGGTGACCCGGATCGCCGTGCCCGAGCTGGTCTACGCCGACGGCTACCGGGTCACGACCACCGGCGGGCGGGTCGTCTCCGCGGCCGACGCGCCCGTGCTCGTCGTACGCCAGCTGGCCGGGGCCGCCACGGTGAAGGTGGTCGTCACGCCCCGCTGACGCAGCGGTCCACGACCGCGACCGCGGCGCAATGGCATAAGAACTGGCCGCCAGAGCGACCCATCTCTATGCCATTGTGTGGGCGGCACCTAGCCAACTGGTGGGGCGCGCCGGCGGTGCTACGGGCTGGCTCATCCCGTCAACCGAAGCTCCGTCGATGCGCCTGCCAGGCGGGCGCCCGGTGCCGCTACGACTCAGCGGGCTCGCGGTCAATCGCGAAGAAGCGGCGCAGGACCTCGGCTCCTTCCACTGAGACCGGGACCTCCGGCCGGACGAAGGTGGCTGGCGTCACGACGACGCGTTGCTCGACCACTCCGACCTTGCCCTGCTGCGTGTGCTGCACGATCCGGCGTCGGCCGTTGTCGACGTATCCGGCCTTGCGGCTGACCGCTGCCGAAGCGTGGTTGCCCACGATGTAGCCCGACTCGCACTGGCCGGCGCCGAGCTCGTCGAAGGCGAACCCGACAACAAGCTGTCGCATGAGCGTGCCGGTCCCCGTCCCGTGATGGCCTCGCCCCAACCACGAGCCGGTCATGACCTGGCGCGTCTGCGCGAAGTCCTGCGCGTGCAGGTCCTGCATGCCGACGAGCTCGCCGTCGCGACGGACGACCAGGGCGAGGCGCCACTCGTCGGGCGCGAAGGTCGCCCGCTGCGTCCACCACCACCTCAGCGAGGTCGTCGGAAACCCGTCCGGCGACCCGGGCGCGAACGGCTCCTGGTGCCAGTCCCGGAGGAACGGCATCGGCAGGTCGGGGTCCTGAACGCCACCGCGGACGAGCTCGACGAGCTCGGGGAGATCGTCGTCGCGCAGGACCCTGAGCTCCAACGGGCCTCCGGAGATCCGCAGCGCGAACGGGGGGAAGATCTCGTCCAGGGTGAGCATGCTGGATTGTTTCCGAGGACGGCGCTCGCGGACAGCGACTTTCCCAACGCCGTTCCCCACCGCGTCGGCATTGCAGGCCGCGACGCCATCCGGGGCTAGCATTCGCGGTCCGCCCCGAGAGGACCTCTGCATGGCCACTGACTACGACGCATCCCGCAAGACCGAGGACGAACAGAAGGAAGAGAGCCTGGAGGCTCGCCGCCTCACGCTGGGCGAGCAGGACAAGACCTCGGGGAAGGTGGACGAGGACGAGACCGAGCTGGCCGAGTCGTACGAGCTGCCGGGCGCGGACCTTTCCCACGAGACCCTGTCCATCGAGGTCACCCCCGAGCAGACCGACGAGTTCACCTGCACAGCCTGCTTCCTCGTCCAGCACAGGTCACGACGGTCCTCGCCGACCGCGGACCTCTGCGCCGACTGCGCCTGACGGTCGCGGCCGGCTCGCGGAGCGACGACCGACGCACGAAGAGCCCCGACCGCGCATGCGGGTCGGGGCTCTTCGCGGTTAGATCAGGAGACGCGGACGTTCTCAGCCTGCGGGCCCTTGGGGCCCTGGGCGAGGTCGAACTCGACCTTCTGGTTCTCGTCGAGCGACTTGAAGCCGCCGGACTGGATGGCGGAGAAGTGGACGAAGACGTCCTCGCCGCCGCCATCCTGCGCGATGAAGCCGAAACCCTTGTCGGCGTTGAACCACTTGACGGTTCCCTGAGCCATGAACTTTTCCCTTGTTTCTGTCGAGGGCGTTGTGCCCACGAGGCGCTGAAGACATCCACCTGTACTGATGTCCAGCGAACCGAAAACCAGGGGTACTAGATACGAGCCGCGACATCGTGTGCGGCCAGGACGGCTGTACAGCCATCCCTTCAACAAGACCCACGATAGGGCATCGGCTGCAGGTTCGGGACTTCGGCGGACCTCGCCCGACCACGAACGCCCCGGCGAGGCCGCACGCCTAGCCAGCCCGCTCTCGGGAGCGCGCGGCGCGCAGGCGGGTGACGAGCAGCGCTGCGCCACGCCAGCCGAGCATCGTCAGAGCCAGGAAGACCGCGGCCACCACGAGGAAACCCGGGGCCAGGCCGCGGCCGGAGATCGCCCGCAGGAGCATGCCGAGCCCATAGGTCACGGCGACGACGGTCACACCCTCGGGCCAGGCCCGACCGGTCCGCCTCCCCCGCGAGACCAGCCACACGTGCGCCAGTCCCGCGGCCAACGCGAACGGCCACACGATGGCGAGCACGACCCAGGCGGAGTCGCCGGGCTCGTGCGAACGCTTGCCGCCGGCGGCGAGGGCGAGCACGCACGCGAGATCGGCGACGAGCGGCCAGAGCCAGCTGCCTGTCGGGCGGGGTTGCGTCCGGGTCACCCCTTCATCGTCGCAGTGGGCCGCGGCTCACGTGCTCGTCGGCTCCGCCTTGCGGACGTACGCCCGGAGATCGGGCTCGTCGGAGCGCAGTCGCTCCATGACCTCGTCGCGCGCACAGGTCAGCAGGTCGAGCTCGATGCCGTCCGACCGCGAGCCGACGAGCTCCCAGGTGCCGCCGGCGCTCTCCCAGCGGAGCAGACGCTCGAGATCCTCAGAAGCCACGGCTCCATCATGACGCGAGCACCGTTGCGTGAGACGCTCGGCAGGTGAAGGAGGTCAGCTTCGACGACGTGATGGAGACCGTCGTCCGCGGGTTCGAGGTGGGTGGCGTCACGATCCTGGTGGTGGGATCGCTGGCCGCGTTCGTCTCGGCCGTCCTGTCGTACCGCCGGGTGGGCGGACGCCGAGCCTACGAAGGAGCGCGCCGCAACATCGGGCGCGCCATCCTCCTGGGCCTCGAGTTCCTCATCATCGCCGACATCGTCATGACGATCACCGTCGATCCCACGCTCGAGAGCGCGGCCGCGCTGGGCGTCATCGTGCTGGTCCGGACCTTCCTGAGCTTCTCCCTCGAGGTCGAGCTCGAGGGCTCGCTGCCGTGGCGCCGGCGCGCGGCAGGGCCCGCCAACTAGCTCTTGCCGGGCGGCGTCGCGCGCGAGACGCTGGACGATCGACCCGACATTGGAGGCACCATGGCCGGCTTTGTGCAGATCATCGAGTTCACGACGACTCAGATCGACGCCGTGAAGGCTCTCGGAGAAGAGATGCGGGAGCAGGGTGACGCCGGGCTCGTGGTCCGGGGCACGTTCACCTCCGACCGCGACCGCCCGAACACCTACCTGAACATCATCGAGTTCGAGTCCTACGAGAGCGCGATGGAGAACTCCGACCGTCCGGAGACCTCGGCGTTCGCGGCCCGGATGGGCGAGCTCTGCGACGGACCGCCGACGTTCTACAACCTCGACGTGATGGACACCTGGACGCGCTGACCCGCTTCAGCTGTCGCTCGCCTCGGCGAGCTTGCGCTTGAGCACCTTGCCCGTGGGGTTGCGCGGGAGCTCGTCGACGAACACCACGTCGCGGGGGGTCTTGTAGCGGGCGAGGTTGCCGGCGACGTACGCCTTGACCTCGTCGGCGGTCAGCTCCGCTCCCTCCTTCAGTACGACGAACGCGCGCAGCCGCTGCCCGAAGCGCTCGTCGGGCACGCCGATCGCCGCCGCCTCGCGGACGGCCTCGTGGGCGAACAGCAGCTCCTCGACCTCGCCGGGGAAGACGTTCTCGCCGCCCGACACGATCATGTCGTCGTCGCGTCCGTCGACGAACAGCCGGCCGGCCGCGTCGAAGTGGCCGACGTCGCCGGTCGACATCAGGCCGTCGATCCGGTCCTTGTCGCCGCCGCCGGTGTAGCCCTCGAACTGGAAGTCGTTGCCGACGAAGAGCCGACCGGTCGTGCCGACCGGGGCCTCGCGCCCGTGGTCGTCGAACACCTTGACCACGGTGCCCATGACCGGGCGACCGACGCAGCCGGGCTCGACGGCGAGGTCCGCGGGCGTCGCGATGGTCGCGTAGGCGACCTCGGTCGAGCCGTACATGTTGTAGATGACCGGCCCGAACAGCGCCGTCGACCGCACCGCCAGCTCGGCCCCGAGCTGGGAGCCGGCCACGAAGATCGCCGTCAGGTGGGAGAGGTCCGCCTCCGCGAACGCGTCGTCGCCGAGCTCGACCATCTTCTGCAGCATCACCGGCACCGCGACCATCCCCGTCGCCCGGTGCTCCGAGAGGTCCTGCAGCACCAGCGCGGGGTCGAAGCGCCGCCGCACGACGAGCGTCGAGCCGAGGAACCCGTTGAGGAGCGCCTGGGCGAAGCCGAGGGTGTGGAACATCGGCGCGGGCAGCACGACGACGCCCTTGGCGTTGAACGGCACCCGGGACAGCAGCGCCCCGATCGGCGCGAGCGAGCGGGGCTCGGCGCGGGGGGCGCCCTTGGGGGTGCCGGTGGTGCCGCTGGTCAGCAGCACCACCTTCGGGTCGACGCCGGCCCGCGGGCACGCCGAGGTGTCGCCGCCGGCGACCACGCCGGCGATGGGGTCGCGGCCCCCGTCTGTCGCCCCGTCCGTCCACGCCCGGATCCGGCCGAGCCGGGTCTCGACACCGGCCAGCAGGTCGCCGTACTCGTCGTCGTGGACGAGGACGTCGGTGCCCTCGCGCGCGGCGACGTCGCGGATCTGCGGACCGGCGAAGTCGGTGTTGAGCAGCACGATCCGGGCACCGCAGCGAGCCGCGGCGAAGGTGGCGACCAGGAACCAGCGGTGGTTGCGCGCCAGGATCGAGACTCCGTCGCCCGGCTGCAGGCCCGCCCGGAGCCAGTGGTTGGCCAGCGCGTTGGCGGCGTCGTCGAGCTCGCCGTAGGTGAGCCGGCCGAGCTCGTCGATCACCGCGACCTGGTCGCGCCCGTGCCGGATCGCCGCGATGGCCGGGATGGCGCCGAGCAGCCCGTAGCGCCAGGCAGCATGGCCGATCTGGGCGACCTTCCACGGCGGGTCGATGCCGAGCGCACCCCGACGGAAGGCGTACGACGCGTAGTGGACCTCCTGGGTCGCGCGGCGGGCGAGCTGGACCGGAAGCGTGATCACGGATCCCACCGTAAGGCCCGGACCGGCCGGCAACCGGAGGCGATCACATGCCGTCGGGTCTGCGTGGGCCGTAAGGCCCGGGCCGGAGGGACCCTCTGCCCTACCACTCCCCTCCGCCCCGCCGGAGGCTGGAGTCATGGCAGAGAACACTCCCCGGATCGTCGTCGGGTACGACGGATCGCATGACGCCGACGCGGCGCTCGTCTGGGCGGCGCGCAGCGCCGCTGGGCGCGAGCAGCCGCTCCACGTGGTGATCGTCGCCAGCGCCATGGACCCCGTCATCGGTCACTACCGTGAGTCCGACGACGAGACCGCCGAGCGGCTGCGGACAGGTGCCCTCGACCGGCTCAAGGACCTCGACGTGGTCCACGGCACCGTCGAGGTGCGGCACGGTCCCGCCGTTCCCCAGCTGGTCCAGGCGGCCGAGGGCGCCGAGATGCTGGTCGTCGGCAGCCGCGGTCACGGCCTGGCGGCGGGCTCGCTCGCAGGCTCGGTGAGCCAGCACGCAGCCCGGCACGCGCCGTGCCCGGTCGTGGCGGTCCGCCCCTGTCGCTCGCCCCACGCGCACCGCATCGTGGTGGGCGTGGACGGCTCTCCGGAGTCGGAGAAGGCCCTCCGGTTCGCCGGCACCCGGGCCCTCAGCACGGGCGAGACCGTGGTCGCCGTCTACGGCCACCACCCGTTCAGCGCCCGGCTGCTGAGCCTCGAAGGCTCCGGCTCCGAGGACGACCTGCGGCGCATCGGCGATGCCGACCGCTTCCTCGCCGAGTTGGTCGCCGGGTTCTCGGAGGAGTTCCCGGACGTCGAGATCGCGCGCGAGTCGATCCAGGTCCGTCCGGCCCAGCTGCTCGTCGACTGCAGCCTCGCCGCCACGCTGGTGGTCGTCGGCTCCCGCGGTCGCGACGCCTTCACCGAGCTGCTCCTGGGCTCGGTCAGCCAACACGTGCTCCACCACGCCGAGTGCCCGGTCGCCGTCGTGCGCTGAGCCGGTCGTCCGGCCCGGTCACCGGTGCGCCTACGCTCACCGTGTGCCCTCCACGAAGACGACAGCCCAGCTGCTGCTGGACGCCCAGGTCGCCCACCACCTCGCTCAGCTGCGCGGGGACCGACAGGGGTCGACCGCCGCCGAGTTCACCGACGAGCTGCTCGACGCCGCCGGACAGCACCAGATCGAGGACCTCGCCGACCGCGAGACCGTGAAGGCCGTCCTGGTGCGGGTGCTCGCCACCTCACCGGGCAGCGCCATTGTGAGCGGCGTGGTCGACCTGACCGTCGACGTCGTCCACGAGGGCCCCGCGAAGCCCTACCCGTTGGGTGAGCTCGTCGAGCGCGACCAGGTCGAGGCGCTGGTCGACGCGCTGCTCAAGCTGACCCCCCTGGTCGACCACGCCATCGGCGAGCTGTCGAAGAGCCCCGTGATCGGCACGGTCGCGTCGCGCTTCATGACGCGCATCGTCGGCGAGGTCGTGCAGGCCAACAAGGCGATGGCCGACAAGGTGCCCGGTCTCGGCGCCCTCGTCTCCCTCGGCACCAGCACCGCCGCGAACGTGGTCGGCGCGGCCGGGAAGCCGCTGGAGGGCCTGCTCGGCGACACGGTCGGCAAGGGCGGCGCCTACGCCGTACGCCGCCTCGGCCGGATCGTCGTCGAGACCATGCAGGACCCCACCACCCGGGAGGCCCTCCTCCAGGCCTGGGACCTCGCGGCGGCCGAGAAGGTCGCCGGCCTCGGTCGGCTCATCGACCGCGACGAGATCGCCGGGGTCGTCGACGCCGTGCACGGGCTCGGCATCACCACGTTGGCGACCGAGCACGTCGACCACCTCGTGGGCGTGCTCGTCGACGGCTTCTTCGACCGGTTCGGCGGCTACACCTCGACCGAGCTCCTCGAGCAGCTCGACCTCGACCGCACGGACGTCCGCGACGACGTCGCCCGGATCGCTCCCCGGCTGTTCGACCTGCTCGACGCGACCGGGGACCTCGAGCGGATGGTCCGCGCCCGGCCTGAGCCGTTCTACGCCTCGCCGGAGGTCGCCGCGATCCTCGGCTGACGGCACCGACGGGGCCGCCCTGGCCGACCGGTCACAGCCACTCGGTCCTCGTGTCCAGGGTGGTCCGGTCGAGCGCGGCCAGCAGGTCGAGCTGGGGACCCGTCCGCGGCAGCTCGNCAGGTCGAGCTGGGGACCCGTCCGCGGCAGCTCGTAGCGGAAGAAGTACGACGCAGCAGCGCGCTTGCCGTCGTAGAAGTCGCCCTGCTTGTCGCCGACCGCAAGCAGCTGCTCGAGCCACATCCAGGCGATCACCGTGTGCCCGACCGCCTCGAGGTAGAGCGAGGCGTTGGCCAGCCCGAGCACCGGGTCGCCCGGCGCCCAGATGGCCTGCGTCACCTCGACGACCCGGTCGAGGGTCCCCTTCAGGGCGACGGCGTGCTCGAGGTCGCCGGCCCGCTCGATCGTCGCCTCGATCGCACCGACCAGCGCCAGCAGACCGGCACCGCCCTGCATGACCACCTTGCGGCCGAGCAGGTCCTGCCCCTGGATGCCGTGGGTGCCCTCGTGGATCGGGTTGAGCCGGTTGTCGCGGTAGTGCTGCTCGACGTCGTAGTCGCGGGTGTAGCCGTAGCCGCCGTGCACCTGGATCGCCAGGTCGTTGGCGGCCAGGCACCACTGCGACGGCCAGCTCTTCGCGATCGGGGTGAGCACGTCGAGGAGCAGGTGCGCGGCCGCCCGCTCCTGCTCGGTGCCGGCCGTGGTCTCCTCGTCGACGAGCCGGCTGCAGTAGAGCAGCAGCGCGAGAGCCCCCTCGACGTACGACTTCTGCGCGAGCAGCATCCGCTTCACGTCGGCGTGCTCGACGATCGGCACGGGCTGCCCGGACGACCCCGGAGGCCGGCCCTGGACCCGCTCCTTCGCGTAGCGCAGGGACTTCAGGTAGCCCGTGTAGCCCAGTGCCATCGCGCCGACGCCGACGCCGATGCGCGCCTCGTTCATCATGTGGAACATGGAGGAGAGGCCCCGGCACTCCTCCCCCACGAGGTCGCCGACGGCGCCGTCCTTCTCGCCGAAGTTGAGCAAGGTGTTGGTGGTGCCGCGGTAGCCCATCTTGTGGTTGAGCCCGGCCAGCGTCACGTCGTTGCGGGTGCCGTCGGCCAGCACCTTGGGCACGAGGAACAGGCTCAGCCCCTTGACCCCCTCCGGCGCCCCGACCACCCGCGCGAGCACCAGGTGCACGATGTTCTCGGAGAGGTCGTGCTCGCCGGCCGAGATCCACATCTTGTTGCCGAACAGCCGGTAGCTGCCGTCCGGCTGGGGCTCGGCGCGCGTGGTGACGTCGGCGAGGGACGAGCCCGCCCCCGGCTCGGACAGGCACATCGTCCCGAAGAACCGGCCCTCCAGCATCGGTCGCACCCAGGTCTCGATCTGCTCGGGCGAGCCGTGGGCCAGCAGCAGGTTGGCGTTGGCCATGGTGAGGAACGGGTAGCCCGACGTACCGACGTTGGCCGCCTGGAACCAGGTCATCAGCGCGCTGGAGACGACGTGCGGGAGCTGTCCGCCGCCGACCGCCTCGTCCATCGACGCGGCGATCAGGCCGGAGTCGAAGAAGACCTCGAGCGCCTTCGCGACCTCGGGGATCAGGTGCACCCGCTCGCCGTCGTACGTCGGCTCGTGGGCGTCGGCGAGCTTGTTGTGCGGCGCGAAGTGGTCGGTCGCGATGCTCGCCGCGAGGTCCAGCGCGGCGTCGAACGTCTCGCGGGAGTGGTCCGCGTAGCGCGCGCGGGCGGTCAGCTGCTCGATGTCGAGCCACTCGTAGAGCAGGAACTCGAGGTCGCGGCGCGACATCAGGTCGGACATGGTGACCAACCTAGGGCGCGCCTCCGCAGGCGCGTAGCGTGCGCCCGTGCGGACTTTCGTTGCGGTCGACCCGCAGATGCCCCTCGCCTCGATGCCGGCCTACGCGCAGCGCGCGGAACGGCTGGGGTTCGACGGCGTCCACGTCGCCGAGACGATCCACGACTCCACGGCGGTGGCGCTGCTCGCGCTGGAGCACACCACCCGGATCACCGTCCGCACGGCGGTCTCGCTCGCGTTCGTCCGCAGCCCTACGCTGCTCGCCTACTCCGCGTGGGACCTGTCGCTGCTGTCCGGCGGCCGGTTCGAGCTGGGCCTGGGCACCCAGATCAAGCAGAACATCGAGGGCCGCTACGGCATGCCGTGGGCCGCGCCGCTCCCGCGAATGCGGGAGTACGCCGGCGCGCTGGCCGCGTTGTTCGAGGCGTTCCGCACAGGGGGGCCGGTGCGCTTCGAGGGCGAGCACTACCGGCTGACCCGCCTGCAGCCGTACTTCAACCCGGGCCCGAGCGACACCCCGGTGCCGCCGATCTGGATCGGGGCCGTCAACGCCGGGATGTGCGAGCTCGCCGGCGAGGTGGCGCGCGGGATCGTCACGCACTCGACGAACTCGGACCCCGGCTACCTCCGCGACGTCGTACGCCCCGCGCTCGACCGCGGCGCCGCGGCCGCC
>NZ_JACEHF010000138.1:0-4151 GCF_014180685.1 Nocardioides pelophilus
GTCGTCGGCGGGGTCGGGCGCCGACCAGCAGGCCTTGTAGACCGCGATCCTGGCCTGCGGAGCGATGCCGGAGAAGCGACCCGGCCGGTGTTGTCCCGCGCGCACCGCCACGTCCGCGGCACCGCCGGCGATCGACGCCACTGCGGTGCCGTGGCCGTCGGTGTCGCGCGGGGAGAGGGCGGAGGCGGACCGCAGCTGGTCGCCACCGAAGCCCGCGACGTAGAACTGCGCGCCGACGACCTTCTCGGAGCAGTCGGTGTCGTCCCAGCTGTCGTCGTCGGGGGCGTCGGTGCAGCTGCCGGCGTAGCGGCGTGGGGCGGGACCGAGAGCAGACACCGCGGAGAACGCGGGGCTGGTCGGGTCGATGCCGGTGTCGACGAAACCGATGACGGTGCCGGCGCCTCCCGCCGCCCGGCTGCTGCGCGGCCGCACCGGTGCCTGCGGCTCGCTCGGCGCACCGACGGTCCCGGCGAGGGCGCGGATCGCGTTCTCCTCCACGAGCGCCACCCGGTCGTCGGCGACGAGCACGGCGTGCTGGTCCTCGGTGAGCTCGACCGCGAACCCGTTGAGCGCCGTCGTCCACTGGTAGACCGGGGCATCGGCGTCGACGCTGTCGAGGACGGCGGCCTGCAGGGCGAGCATCCGCCGGGCGACCTCCGTGTCCGGCGCCTCGCCGCGGTGGCCGGCGGTCCCGGGTCCGCGGAGCGTGACCAGGTGCAGGGTGGTCTCGCCCTCGCCCTCGCCGTCGTCGGCCCGGGCCGGCGCAGCGGCCGTCAGGGCGGTGGCGGCGACGGTGGCCACGACGGTGGCCACGACAGCAGCCACGATGGTGGCGAGGGACAGGGCGCGACGGAGCCGAGGCTGGTGCTGGCGATCGTCGCCGCGCATGCGTGCCTGCTTCCTGTCCCCGAGACGGTTCCCCCGGTGGCCCCGAACTGCCCATTGTGCCCCGTGCGCCCTGGGGGTAGGCAAGTCTTCAACCATCGGTGCACAGGCGCCGACCAGGCGCGGAGGCGAAAGCCGTTCGTGGTCCGTCGGTCCGATGTCCTACGCTTTCTGGTCGCGCTCCGGAATCGCTGGGGCGCACGCGTGAGAGAAGGGTCGAGACCGTGCCGACTGGCAAGGTGAAGTGGTACGACGCGGAGAAGGGCTTCGGCTTCCTCTCCCAGCCCGAGGGCGAGGACGTCTACGTCCGCTCCGACGCGCTGCCCGAGGGCGTCACGACCCTGAAGCCCGGGACCCGGGTGGAGTTCGGCATCGCCCAGGGACGTCGTGGCGACCAGGCGCTGCAGGTGAAGGTGCTCGACGCGCCCGCCTCGGTGTCCCGCAACCAGTCGCAGGCGAAGCGGAAGAAGCCGGAGGAGATGGTCCTGATCGTCGAGGACCTCATCCGCCTGCTCGACGGCGTCGGCGAGGCCTACCGTCACGGCCGCCACCCCGACCGCCGTACGGCGCAGCCCGTCGCCAAGGTGCTGCGCGCCCTCGCCGACGAGCTCGAGAGCTGAGTCCGGTCTGGCCGAGCGGCGTGCGGCTTACGGCCGCCTGGAGGCTTGCGGCCCGGTGGCCGGTGCGGCGGCTGGTGCGGCGGCTGGTGCGGCCCTGCCCGGGCGGCTCCCCAGCACGTAGACGGCCCAGGCGCCGAGGATGACGGCCGCGGCGGTGAGGCCGAACTGCGGCCACCACGGCATGGAGATGCCGACGAACCCGCCGATGACCCAGGCGAGCTGCAAGGTGGTGTCACCGCGCGCGAACGCGCTCGAGTGGGCGCGCGCGGGCACGCCGGTCTGGATCGTGGAGTCGAGGGACACCTTGGCGAGGTACTGCGTCAGCCCGGCGGTGAGCCCGAGCGCGACCAGCGCGATCACGCTGTAGAAGGCGGCCGCCAACGCCACGATCACGATGTCGGCGAGCAGCGCCGCGACCACGGTGAACGCCGGGTTGATCTTCTTGGCCAGCGACGCGAGCACGATGCCGAGCGTGTTGCCGAGACCGGCGCCGCCGATGACGAGGCCGATGAGCAGCGTGGTCCGGTCCTCCCAGCCGTCGATGGGTTCGGCCCTCAACAGGAACACGATGTACATCGTGAGGAAGCCCGACAGCCACCGCGGCCCGCAGTTGACGCGCAGCGCGAACGCCACCTTCGGCGGGAGGCCGGGGGTACGGCGGCCGTTGGTCGGCATCTCGTCGACGGTCTGCTCGCCCTCCGTCGAGTCGACCTTCGCCGGCAGCAGGATCGCGACGACGGTGCCGAGGACGAAGACCAGGAACGCGTAGCGCAGCGCCCACTCGGACCCGAAGTACGCCGCCGCGCCCGCGAGCGGCGCCGAGATGCTGGCGCCGACCACGCCGGCCAGGGACACCCGGCCGTTGGCCTTCACCAGGGTGATCTCGGGCGGCAGCAGGCGGGGAACGGCGGCGGCCCGGGTGACGCCGTACGCCTTCGAGGAGACGAGCACGCCGAGGGCAGCCGGGTAGAGCCACACCGACTCGTCGGCGACGGCGCCGGCCAGGACCCAGCACAGGAAGCCGCGGATCGCGAACGTCGCGCCGATCGCCCACCGGCGTCCGTGGCTGAACCGGTCGAGGAACGGCCCGATCAGCGGAGCCACGATCGCGAACGGCAGCATGGTCAGGCCGAGGAAGAGAGCGACCTGGCCGCGCGCCTCGCTCGTGGCGCCGGCGAAGAAGATGGTGCCGGCCAGCGCGATCGCGACCGCGGCGTCGCCTGCCGCGTTGCAGGCGTGCAGCTCGATCAGCCGGTTGAGGCCGGACCGCTCGGCGCCCTGGGCGCCCGCCGCCCGCCGGGCTTGGCGGAAGGTCGCGCGCCCGAACCTGCCGGTGACCCGGGCGAACCCGCGCAGGCCGCGCGCCGTCGCCAGAGCGCCGGTGCCGACGCTCTGGCCGACCGTCCGTGTCGGCGCGAGCCCGTCGGCCGGAACCTCCGGACGGGCGCCGCCGGGTGCGGATTCGTCGGGCGGCTGGGACGTCACGTGCCTATCTTGCCTGTTCACCCCGACGTGACGACCACCTCCTTGATGGGGGACACTCCTCGGGTGACCACGATCGAGCGCAAGGCGACCGACACCGTGACGGCCGCAGCCGTCGACGAGGCCCGTGCCGCGCTGCTCGAGGACGTCGACGCCGCCGATGTCGGCGACTACCTCGGCCACGAGGTCGAGGGCCAGCGCGTCGCCACCCACCGGTTCACCTGCACCCGCCGCGGCTACGTCGGCTGGCAGTGGGCGGTCACCCTCACCCGCGCGTCTCGGCAGAAGAAGGTGACGGTCTGCGAGGTCGTGCTGCTGCCCGGCCCGGACGCGATCATCGCGCCGCCGTGGGTGCCCTACCGCGAGCGGATCAAGCCGGGCGACCTGTCGCCCGGTGACCTGCTCCCCGTCGCCGACGACGACCCGCGCCTGGTGCCGACGTACTCCTTCGGTGACGACCCGCTTGACTCCGACGACAAGGCCCAGGTGCGCCAGGTCGCGAAGGACCTGGGTCTCGGCCGGGTCCGCACGCTGTCGCCCGAGGGCCGCGACGCCGCCGCCGAGCGGTGGTACGACGGCGACGGCGGCCCCGAGGCACCGCTGGCCAAGTCCGCGCCGGACACCTGCACGTCCTGCGGCTTCCTCGTCCGGATCGCCGGCCCGCTCTCGGAGCTGTTCGGTGTCTGCGCCAACGGCGACGCCAACGACGACGGCCGGGTGGTCTCCTTCGACCACGGCTGCGGCGCCCACTCCGAGGTGCGGCTCAGCAAGCGGCACGCACCGGTCCCGATGGTGCCGCCCGTGGTCGACACGATGACCCGCGACGACCTCGAGTCCTTCTGATCCTGCCGGGTCAGGATCCCGCGCTGCGCAGCAGCCACACGGCGTACGCGTCGTCGACGGGTCGCAGGTCGTAGCCGCCGAAGCGGTGCTCGGCCCGCAGGCCCGCCGCCTCGACGTCGGCGGCGAACTCCTCGAGGGTCGCCTTCCGGGCGGTCTCCGGGCCGTCCTGCAGGTGGAACCCGACGAGGATCCGGCCCTCCGGTGCGAGCAGGTCGCCGAGCCGGCGCAGCACGGCCACCTCGGTGGCCTCCGCGACGAAGGCGATCACGTTGCCGACGCACACGACGAGGTCGAACGCCGTGGGGGCGCCGGCAGCCGCCA
>NZ_JACEHF010000138.1:4234-10994 GCF_014180685.1 Nocardioides pelophilus
CGGCGCGACTGCTCGGCCAGTCGCGGGTCGGGCTCGGTCGCGACGACCCGGTGCCCCCGGGCATGCAGGTAGGCGGCCACCCGCCCCATCCCGGAGCCGGCGTCGAGGATCCGGGCCCCGCGGGGGACCAGCGTGTCGGCCAGCCTCGCCTCGCCGTGGATGTCGGCGCCGGACTCGACCAGCTCGGCGAACCGCCGGCCGTAGCCGTCGGTCTTCTCCCCGCTGCGCGCCCAGCGCGAGACGGGCCGCTCAGGCATCGCCGGCGCGCTCGGCGCGGAACCGGCGCCGGCGCTTGCAGTACTCCATGCCGAGCAGCCCCAGGCCGACCCCGGTCAGGCACATCCACAGCAGCCAGGTCCGCCCCGCGTCCTCCAGCCGGCCGTAGAACGGCAGCAGCCCGATGAAGCCGAGCAGGAACAGCGCAGTGCCGACCTGGACCGTGCGCACCCCGTCGACGTCCAGCGGCTCGACGGGCGCGATGAGGTAGGTCCGGTTGCCGATCTCGTGCTGCATCGGCTGCTCGTCGCGCAGTTCCACGACGCCATCGTAGATCGCCGGGCGAAAGTTGGCTCCGTCCCCGGAATAGTTAGCAGAACTAATGACTTATGCTAACGATATGCCTACCTCAGAGAAGGTCGCTCGCACCGACGCCGGCCTCGCCAGCGAGCTGCGGATGTCGGTGATGCGGCTGCGTCGCCGGCTCGCGTCGGAGCGCCACCCGGACAACCCGCTCAGCATGGGCCAGATGGCCGTGCTCGGCGCGCTCTACCGCAACGGCGACCAGGCGGTCGGTGAGCTCGCCGCCCACGAGCGGGTGCAGCCGCCGAGCATGACCCGCACCGTCAACCTGCTGGCGGACGGGGGGTACGTCGTCCGCGGGTCGCATCCCTCCGACGGCCGCCAGGTCGTAGTGGCGCTGACCGACGCGGGCCGGGCCGTGCTGCTCGCCGACCGCGCGCGGCGGGACGAGTGGCTCGCCCGCCGCCTGGCCGGCCTCACGGCCGACGAGCGCGACGCGCTGCGCCGGGCCGCGCCGATCCTGCAGCGGCTCGCTCACGAGGACTGACCCGTCCCGCCCTGAACACCAGAAGAACCGACCGACACCCCGCGAGGAGGACCCCACGAGTCCCACGTTCAGATCCCTGTCCCACCAGAACTACCGTCGGTACTTCGCCGGCAGCATCGTGTCGAACATCGGCACCTGGATGCAGCGCGTCGCGCAGGACTGGTTGGTGCTGACCATCCCGGGCAACGGCGGCGCCGCGCTCGGCATCACGACCGGGCTGCAGTTCCTGCCGATCCTGTTGCTCTCCCCGTACGCCGGCGTCATCGCCGACCGGTTCCCGAAGCGCCGCCTGCTCCAGGTCACCCAGGCAACGATGGCGCTCGCGTCGCTGCTGCTCGGTGTGATCGCCGTCCTCGGCGTCGCCCAGACCTGGCACATCTACGTGATCGCCTTCGCGTTCGGAATCGGCGCCGCCTTCGACGGCCCGGCCCGCCAGGCGTTCGTGTCCGAGATGGTCGGCCCCGACGACGTCACCAACGCCGTCGGCCTCAACTCGGCGGCGTTCAACACCGCCCGCATCGTCGGCCCGGCGCTGGCCGGCCTCCTGATCGGGCTGTTCGGGGGCGGCATGGAGGCGACCGGGTGGGTGATCCTGCTCAACGCGGTCTCCTACCTGGCGGTCATCTGGCAGCTCCAGCGGATGGACACGCGTGCGCTGCGGACGCCCGTCCCCTCGGCGCGCCGTCCCGGCATGCTGCTCGAAGGGGTGCGCTACCTCCGCGGCCAGCCGAAGATGCTGATGATCCTGGTGCTGGTGTTCTTCGCCGGCACGTTCGGCATGAACTTCCAGATGACGTCGGCGCTGATGGCCACCGAGGTCTTCGACAAGGGTGCGAGCGAGTTCGGCCTCCTCGGCTCGGCGCTCGCGGTCGGATCGCTGACGGGGGCGCTGCTCGCGGCCCGGCGACCCAAGGTCCGGGTCCGGCTGCTCTTCGCGGCGGCGGCGGGCTTCGGCGTGGCCGAGATCGTCGCCGGGTCGCTGCCGACGTACCTCTCGTTCGCGCTGTTCTGCCCCCTGATCGGCTTCGCCACGATCACGCTGCTGAACTCGGCCAACGCCACCCTCCAGATCGAGACGGACCCGGAGCTCCGGGGGCGGGTGATGGCGATCTACATGACGATCGTCATGGGCGGGACCCCGCTCGGCGCCCCGGTGATCGGCTGGATCGGCGAGACGTACGGCGCCCGGTGGACCTTGATCGTCGGTGGCCTGCTGGTGCTGGTCGGCGTGGTCATCGCGCTCGCGATGCACCGGGTGGCGACCCCGCGCGCCGCCCAGGGGCAGCCGGCGCTCGAGCGCATCGAACCGGCATTTTGACCGCCCCCCAGGCGGCCGGTAATCTCGTTCCTTGTGTCTGGGACTCCCAGGCACGTCGCGCGCGCCCTCACTCCATCGTTCTGGAGCAGGCGCATCCCACGGCACACAGCTTCAAGTCTGACCCGTGCCCGGCAAGGTGCTGGGTGCTGAGAGCAAACAGGAAAGGGAACCACCAGGTGCCCACCATCAACCAGTTGGTCCGCAAGGGCCGCCAGGACAAGGTGTCCAAGAACAAGACGCCTGCCCTGAAGGGTTCGCCCCAGCGACGCGGTGTGTGCACCCGCGTCTACACCACCACCCCGAAGAAGCCGAACTCCGCTCTCCGCAAGGTCGCTCGTGTGCGCCTGAGCAGTGGCGTCGAGGTCACCGCCTACATCCCGGGTGAGGGTCACAACCTCCAGGAGCACTCGATCGTGCTCGTCCGCGGCGGTCGTGTGAAGGACCTGCCCGGTGTCCGTTACAAGGTCATCCGTGGCGCCCTGGACACCCAGGCCGTGAAGAACCGTAAGCAGGCTCGCAGCCGCTACGGCGCCAAGAAGGAGAAGAGCTGATATGCCGCGCAAGGGCCCCGCGCCGAAGCGCCCCCTGGACGTCGACCCGGTCTACGGCTCGCAGCTGGTGACCCAGCTCGTGTCCAAGGTCCTCATGGACGGCAAGAAGCAGGTCGCGCAGCGCATCGTCTACACCGCTCTCGAAGGCACCCGCGACAAGACCGGGATCGACCCGGTCATCACGCTCAAGCGTGCGCTCGACAACGTGCGTCCCGCCATCGAGGTCAAGTCCCGCCGCGTCGGCGGTGCGACCTACCAGGTCCCGATCGAGGTCAAGGGCACGCGCGGCACCACGCTCGCGCTGCGCTGGCTCGTGGGCTACGCCCAGGAGCGCCGCGAGAAGACCATGAGCGAGCGCCTCATGAACGAGATCCTCGACGCCTCCAACGGCCTCGGTGCCGCTGTGAAGAAGCGCGAGGACACCCACAAGATGGCCGAGTCCAACAAGGCCTTCGCCCACTACCGCTGGTGACGTGGTCGGGACGGACGCCGTACTCCGGAGGCCGTCCCGACACCCCACCGCCTACGCCAACTTCTAAGGAACGCTGACTCACGTGGCAGTCGACATCACGACGGACCTCAACAAGGTCCGCAACATCGGCATCATGGCGCACATCGACGCCGGCAAGACCACCACCACCGAGCGCATCCTCTTCTACACCGGCATCACCTACAAGATCGGTGAGGTCCACGAGGGCGCGGCGACGATGGACTGGATGGAGCAGGAGCAGGAGCGCGGCATCACCATCACGTCCGCCGCGACGACCTGCTGGTGGAAGAACCACCAGATCAACATCATCGACACCCCCGGGCACGTCGACTTCACCGCCGAGGTCGAGCGCTCGCTCCGCGTCCTCGACGGCGCGGTCGCGGTCTTCGACGGTGTCGCCGGTGTCGAGCCGCAGACGATGACGGTGTGGCGCCAGGCCAACAAGTACTCCGTGCCCCGGATGTGCTTCGTCAACAAGCTCGACCGCACCGGTGCCGACTTCTTCCGCTGCGTCGACATGATGGTCGAGCGCCTCAACTCCACCCCGCTCGTGCTCCAGCTGCCGATCGGCGCGGAGTCCGACTTCATCGGTGTCGTCGACCTGGTCGGCATGCGTGCGCTGGTGTGGCGGGGCGAGACCACGATGGGCGAGGACTACGCCGTCGAGGAGATCCCGGCCGAGCTGGCCGAGCAGGCCGCCGAGTACCGCGAGAAGCTGCTCGAGACGCTGTCCGAGGCCGACGACGAGATCATGGAGAAGTACCTCGACGAGGGCGAGTTCACCGTCGAGGAGCTCGAGGCCGCGATCCGTCGCGCCACCCTGGCCGACAAGCTCAACCCGGTCCTGTGCGGCACGGCGTTCAAGAACAAGGGCGTCCAGCCGCTGCTCGACGCGGTGGTCAACTACCTCCCGTCGCCGCTCGACATCGACGCGATCATCGGTCACTCGGTCAAGGACGAGAACGAGGAGATCAAGCGCCTCCCGTCCGACGACGAGCCGTTCTCCGGCCTGGCCTACAAGATCGCCACCGACCCGCACCTCGGCAAGCTGATCTACGTCCGGGTCTACTCGGGCAAGCTCGAGGCCGGCTCGACCGTGGTCAACTCGGTCAACGGCCGCAAGGAGCGGATCGGCAAGGTCTACCAGATGCACGCCAACAAGCGTGAGGAGATCGCGTCGGTCGGCGCCGGCCAGATCGTGGCCGTCATGGGTCTCAAGGACACCAAGACCGGACACACCCTGTCCGACCCGCAGAACCAGGTGATCCTCGAGTCGATGACGTTCCCGGCCCCGGTGATCGAGGTCGCGATCGAGCCCAAGACCAAGAGCGACCAGGAGAAGCTCGGCACCGCGATCCAGCGGCTGTCCGACGAGGACCCGACCTTCACCGTCAAGACCGACGAGGAGACCGGCCAGACCATCATCGCCGGCATGGGCGAGCTCCACCTCGAGATCCTGGTCGACCGGATGAAGCGCGAGTTCCGCGTCGAGGCGACCGTCGGCAAGCCGCAGGTGGCCTACCGCGAGACCATCCGCAAGGAGGTCAAGAACCACAGCTACACCCACAAGAAGCAGACCGGTGGTTCGGGCCAGTTCGCGAAGGTCGTCGTCTCGCTCGGCCCCAACATCGACCCCGACACGGGCACCGGTGCCGGCTACGAGTTCATCAACAACGTGTCCGGTGGTCGGGTGCCGAAGGAGTACATCCCCTCGGTCGACCACGGTGGCCAGGAGGCCATGGAGTTCGGCGTGCTCGCCGGCTACCCCATGGTCGACGTGAAGTTCACGCTCGAGGACGGCGCCTACCACGACGTCGACTCCTCCGAGCTGGCGTTCAAGATCGCCGGTATCCAGGCGTTCAAGGAGGCCGCGCGCCAGGCCAAGCCGGTCCTGCTGGAGCCGATGTTCGCCGTCGAGGTCACCACGCCCGACAGCTTCCTCGGCACGGTGATCGGTGACATCAACAGCCGTCGCGGTCAGATCCGCGCGCAGGAGGAGCGTCACGGCGACATCGTCGTGAACGCCCTCGTGCCGCTGTCCGAGATGTTCGGGTACGTTGGCGACCTGAGGTCGAAGACCTCCGGTCAGGCGTCGTACTCGATGGAGTTCGACTCGTACGCCGAGGTTCCCACGAACATCGCCGACGAGATCATCAAGAAGGCGCGCGGAGAGTAGTCTCCGCAGGCCCTCGGCACCACCCCGTTTAGTACGAGTCAAGTAACACACAAATCAGGAGGAGCCCCCAGTGGCTAAGGCGAAGTTCGAGCGGACCAAGCCGCACGTGAACATCGGGACGATCGGTCACATCGACCACGGCAAGACGACGCTGACCGCGGCGATCTCGAAGGTGCTGCACGACAAGTACCCGGACCTCAACGAGGCCTCGCCGTTCGACCAGATCGACAAGGCCCCCGAGGAGCGTCAGCGCGGCATCACCATCTCGATCGCTCACATCGAGTACCAGACCGAGTCGCGTCACTACGCGCACGTCGACTGCCCCGGTCACGCGGACTACATCAAGAACATGATCACCGGCGCGGCCCAGATGGACGGCGCGATCCTCGTGGTCGCCGCCACCGACGGCCCGATGCCGCAGACCCGTGAGCACGTGCTGCTCGCGCGCCAGGTCGGCGTGCCGGCCCTGGTGGTCGCGCTCAACAAGTGCGACATGGTCGACGACGAGGAGCTCATCGAGCTCGTCGAGATGGAGGTGCGCGAGCTCCTCTCCGAGTACGAGTTCCCGGGCGACGACGTTCCGGTCGTGCGCGTTGCTGCCTTCCCGGCGCTGAACGGCGACGAGAAGTGGGGCGAGTCGGTTGCCGAGCTGATGTCGGCCGTCGACGAGTACATCCCGACCCCCGAGCGTGAGACGGACAAGCCGTTCCTCATGCCCGTCGAGGACGTCTTCACGATCACCGGTCGTGGCACGGTCATCACCGGCCGCATCGAGCGGGGCATCGTGAAGGTCAACGAGGAGGTCGAGATCATCGGCATCCGCGAGGGCGCGATCAAGTCCACCGTCACCGGTGTCGAGATGTTCCGCAAGCTGCTCGACGAGGGCCAGGCCGGTGAGAACGTCGGTCTGCTCCTCCGTGGCACCAAGCGCGAGGACGTCGAGCGCGGCATGGTCGTGATCAAGCCGGGCACCACCACCCCGCACACCAACTTCGACGCCTCGGTCTACATCCTGTCGAAGGAGGAGGGCGGCCGCCACACGCCGTTCTTCAACAACTACCGTCCGCAGTTCTACTTCCGGACGACCGACGTGACCGGCGTCGTCACCCTCCCCGAGGGCACCGAGATGGTCATGCCGGGCGACAACACCGAGATGGCC
>NZ_JACEHF010000139.1 GCF_014180685.1 Nocardioides pelophilus
CGACCAGCCCGGTGCCGACCTCGACCTCGACATCCGCGAGGCCGAGGTCGAGATCCACGCGCTGGCCGGCGACATCCCGCGGGCGGTGACGGCCGCCGACGACCTGGTCCAAGAGCTCGCCGCTGCCGACGACGAGGCGGAGCGGCTCGCCCGGCTGCGGCTGCGGTTGGCGCGGGCGCTGCTCGCGGGCGGCCGGTGGGACGAGGCCGAGGCGACGCTCGCGCAGGCCTCGGGAGACCCGGCGCTCATCCACGTGCTCGCCGCCCGGCTGGCGCTGGGCCGCCAGCAGGAGGACCTCGCCGTCGAGCGAGCCCGGGCGGCGTTGGCCGAGGTCGGCACCGACCGTCCCGAGGTGGCGTGCGAGGCCTGGGAGGTGCTGGGCAGCGCCGCCCGGGGCCGGGACGTGATCGAGGCCGAGAACGCGTTCGAGGAGGGCTTCCGTCTCGCCGACCGGAGCGGGCTGGTGCTGTGGCGGTGCCGGCTGCTGGCCGCGCTCGGCGCGCTCGACATCGTCCACCGGCGGCCGAAGGACGAGCGGCTCGTCGCCGCCCGCTCCGCCGCCCTCGCGGCGGGTGCGATCGCGACCGCCGCGCGCGTGGAGCTCGACCTCAACATGCTGCGGATCCGCTACTTCGAGCTGGACCGGGCGATGGCAGCCATCGACAACGCGATCGAGATGATGACCCGGCTCAAGCTGCCGGACCTCTCGATCGCCCACGTGGTGCGCGCGCTGACCCACGGCCTGGGCGGCGACGACGACGCGATGGCCGCCGACCTCGCGGCCGCGTTCGAGGTCCCTCACGACCCCGACCTGCTCGCGGTCGGCATCCCCGGCCATGTGCTCGGCCCGGTCGCGCTGGCGCGGGGGCGGTACGACGAGGCGCGCGAGCACTGGGCCGAGGCCGTCGAGGCGGCTCGACGGTTCCCTTCCCTCCCGTTCTCCACCCGCGGCCTGTGGGCGCTCCTGGAGACCGTCCTCGACACCGGCGCCGACGGGGGAGCGGCGGCGCGGGAGGCCATCCGCACCGGTCCCCAGGCCAACGCCCCCTACAACTGGTTCGTGCTGCGCTACGCCGACGCGATCGCGCTCGGCCGGGCCGGCCAGAAGGAGCAGGCGGAGCAGGTCTTCGCCGATGCCGAGTGGCCGTTCCCGGGCCGGGAGCCGTGGATGGAGCTCCACGCCCGCGTGCTCGTCGCCCGCGCGGCCGCCGCCGACGGCTGGGGCGAGCCCGAGCAGTGGTTCCGGGCCGCGCTCGAGGGCCTGCTCGACTACGGGCAGACGGAGGCCGCGTCGGCGTGCCGGGTGGCGATGCGGGAGGCCGGCTTCGCCGTACCCCGCCGGGCCGTGGGCAGCGACCGGGTCCCCGCCCACCTCCAGAAGCTCGGCGTCACCGCCCGGGAGTACGACGTGCTCGAGCTGGTCGTCGACGGACTCCCCAACAAGACCATCGCCGACCGGCTGTTCCTGTCGGTCCGCACGGTGGAGACCCACGTCGCGCGGCTGCTCCAGCGCACCGGGGCGCCCGACCGGGGAGCGCTCGGCGCCCACCTGACCCCCTGAGCGCGATCGGGGGCCATCACTCCAGGCGCAGGCCGGGCCGGGGCGCGAAGTCGAGGTCGGCGACGGTGTCGACCCGCCCGACGTTCCAGGAGCGGGCGGGGTTGGAGGGCAGGGCGAGGGTGGCGCGCCCGACCGCGGCGGCGTGCTGCTCTGTGTCGAACTCGACGGTGATCGTGCAGTGCCGGCGGTCCTCGGCCAGGAACCACTGGCTGGACACGAAGCCCGGCTGCTGTTTCATCCAGGGAGCCATCTCGCCGCGCAACAGCTGGACCACCTCGTCCGCGCGGTCGGGGTCGAGATCGAGGCTGACGAGCAGTGTTGTCACGGTCGCGACCCCACTTCCTTCTGTTCTGGCTGTTCTGGCTGGCGCCCTGCTGGATGTCCAGTCTCAGAGTGATCCCCCGGCGCGCGCCGTACATCCGTAGCCGGTACTGATACAAGATTTGATGACCAGCCCTGCCGCGCATCGGACACCGGTCGGCCGCGCTCGGGCGGGGCAACTACGCTCAACGCATGGCTCGACCGACTGATCAAGGCGCCACCCCCGCGGCCCCCCAGCCCGACATCAAGCCGCGCTCGCGCGACGTCACCGACGGCCTGGAGCGGGCCGCCGCCCGCGGGATGCTGCGCGCGGTCGGCATGGGTGACGAGGACTTCGCCAAGCCCCAGATCGGGGTCGCCTCGAGCTGGAACGAGATCACCCCCTGCAACCTGTCGCTGGACCGGCTCGCGAAGGCGGTCAAGAACGGCGTGCACGCCGGGGGTGGCTACCCGCTGGAGTTCGGCACCATCTCGGTGTCCGACGGCATCTCGATGGGCCACGAGGGCATGCACTTCTCGCTGGTGTCCCGTGAGGTGATCGCCGACTCGGTCGAGGTCGTGATGCAGGCGGAGCGGCTCGACGGCTCGGTGCTGCTGGCCGGCTGCGACAAGTCGCTGCCCGGCATGCTGATGGCCGCCGCCCGGCTCGACCTCGCCAGCGTCTTCCTCTACGCCGGCTCGATCATGCCCGGCAACGTCGACGGCAACGACGTCACGATCATCGACGCCTTCGAGGCTGTCGGCGCGTGCCTGGCGGGCAAGATCACCCGCGCGGAGGTCGACCGCATCGAGCGGGCGATCTGCCCGGGCGAGGGCGCCTGTGGCGGGATGTACACCGCCAACACGATGGCCTCGATCGGTGAGGCGCTCGGGATGTCCCTCCCGGGTTCGGCCGCGCCTCCGGCCGTCGACCGCCGCCGCGACGGGTTCGCCCACAGGTCGGGCGAGGCCGTGGTCGAGCTGCTCCGCAAGGGCATCACGGCTCGACAGATCATGACCAAGGAGGCGTTCGAGAACGCCATCGCGGTCACGATGGCGCTCGGCGGCTCGACCAACGCGGTCCTCCACCTGCTCGCGATCGCGCGCGAGGCCGAGGTCGATCTGGACCTCGACGACTTCAACCGGATCGGCGACAAGGTCCCCCACCTGGGCGACCTCAAGCCGTTCGGCCGTTACGTGATGAACGACGTCGACCGGGTCGGCGGCATCCCGGTGGTCATGAAGGCCCTGCTCGACGCGGGCCTGCTGCACGGCGACTGCCTCACCGTCACCGGCAAGACGATGGCGGAGAACCTCGACGAGATCGCTCCGCCGGCGATCGACGGCGACATCATCCGGGCGCTCGACAAGCCGATCCACAAGACCGGCGGCCTGACCATCCTCAAGGGCACCCTGGCCCCTGAGGGTGCGGTCGTGAAGAGCGCCGGCTTCGACGAGTCGGTCTTCGACGGCGTCGCCCGGGTCTTCGACGGCGAGCGGGCCGCGATGGATGCGCTCGAGGAGGGCAAGATCCAGCCCCGCGACGTGGTGGTGATCCGCTACGAAGGCCCCAAGGGCGGGCCCGGCATGCGCGAGATGCTCGCCATCACCGGCGCGATCAAGGGCGCCGGACTGGGCAAGGACGTGCTGCTGATCACCGACGGCCGGTTCTCCGGCGGCACCACCGGCCTCTGCGTCGGCCACATCGCCCCCGAGGCGGTCGACGCCGGCCCGATCGCGTTCGTCCGCGACGGTGACCCGATCACCCTGGACGTCGCCAACCGGACCCTCGAGCTGCACGTCGAGCCCGAGGAGCTGGAGAGGCGCAAGGAGGGCTGGGAGCCGCTGCCGCCGAAGTACACCCGCGGCGTGCTCGGCAAGTACGCCAAGACGGTCCAGTCGGCCGCGGTCGGCGCGATCACCGGCTGAGCGAGCGCCTCCGGGCGATGAGCAGGGCGGTCGCGAGCAGGACGGTGACGACGACCGCGGCCGGCACCACGACGTCGTACGACGTGCCCTCGTCGGACTCGTCCGGGCTCGGCGCGCCGGGAGTGGCCTCGGGGTCGGCCGTCGCGAGCGCGGGCTGTGGCTGTTCCGCGGACCCCGTCGGTCCCGTCGACCCCTTCGCCTTGTCCACCGCACCGAGCCCGACCAGCTGCTCGGTGAGAGCAGGTGCGCTCGACCAGCCGTCCGCCACGGGTTCGCCGAAGATCTCCTGGCCGGGCACGAGGTGCACCCAGGCGCCGCCCTCGGCGAACGGGTACGCGTGCTGGACGACGTCCTCCTCGCCCAGGTCCCACGTGAGCACGTAGCGGGCGCCGAGCGCCTCTGCGGCGACGTCCGGCGCGGGTTGCGGCCGCTGGTTGCTGTAGATGTCGAAGATGCGAGCCGCCTCGCTGAGCGAACCCAGGTCCACGTCCTGCCCGTTGTTCGTGAAGTGGCTCAGCGTCCGGTCGACGCCGGGCCCCGCGACAGCGACCTCGGCGGGGCCTTTCGCCATGGCGGGAGAGGCCGTCGTGGCAAGCAGGAGCATGAGTACGGCGACGCACGCCGATCGCAGAGCAGTCTTCATGCCCGGGTTACACCGCTGGGCCAGGAACGGTTCCCGGTCACCGCACGGAGCGGGCGATCGCGACGGCGTCGCGCTGGCCGAGCCGCACGCCCTCCAGCCGCAGCGTCACCCCGGACCGGGCCTCCCAGACCAGGCTGGGACCGGCAAGCCTGGCTGTCGCCGTGATCTCCCGGCCCTCGCGGTCGACGTAGGTGAGGTCGTGCGCAGCGCCGATCCACCACGCCCGTGCCCCGTCGAGCCGGACCGGCTCGACCGACGTCGGACCGATGTCCTTGCCGAAGACCGGCCCCAGGCTTCCGTCGAACTGACCGAGGACGATCCGCCCGTCGCGCCAGGACATCGTCACCACCCGGCCGCGATCCGCGACGACCACCTCGTCGGGCGGCCCGAGCCGGGCGGGGACGAGGATCGCGAAGTCGACCTGCGCCTGCGCCTCGGCGAGGGAGGTGGACGCCTCGGAGTCAGGCAGCGGGGCCAGGGGCTCCGGCGGCGCATCGGGGGTGTCGGAGGAGATCTCGATCCCGGCGACACCGAGCAGGTCTGCAGCGAACGCTCGCACCTGCGGTGACAGGAAGGACGCCGCGACCAGCGCCGTCAACGCGGCCGCAACCAGAGCACGCACCGGCCTCGGCCTCCGCTCGCCGCCCGAGCCGAGGTCGTCGATCCGGGCCAGCACCCGGTCCGGCAGGTCGGGCCGGGAGGCCGGAGCGACCCGGTCGGCCAGCGCGGTCAGCTCATCCTCGATCATGGCTCACCTCCAGTTCGGTCAGCTCGGCCCGCAGCCGGGCGAGCGCGCGAGAGGCGCGCGACTTCGCCGTACCGGCCGGGATCCCGAGCGCGGTCGCGGTCTCGGCCTCGGTGAGGCCGAGCAGCCAGCGGCACACCACCACGTCGCGCTCCGCGGGCCGCAGTGAGCGGACCGCCGCCAGCAGGGACCGCTGCCGCTCGGCAGCGAGCGCGTCGAGGGCCGGGTCGGGACCGTCGCGCAGGTCGAGGGCGCGCACGGCGAGCGCGTCGCGGCGGCGCCGGCCCCGCACCGTGTTGCGGGTCTGGTTGGCGACGATGCGGACCAGCCACGGCCGGAACGGCGCACCGGGCCGGAACCGGTCGAGTGCCTGCCACGCCTTCACGAACGCCTCCTGGACCACGTCGTCCACGTCGGGACCGGCGCCGAACCAAGCGGCTGCCCGGGTGGCGGCAGGCGCGTGCGCGGCGACCAGGTCCGCGAACGCGTCCCGGTCACCGGCCTGTGCTCGCCGTACCGCCTCGGTCTCGTCCGTCGATCGCTCCGGTTCTGTGGCTGGTGTCGTCATTACACCGCGGATCGCCGTTCGGTTCCCGACACCGGTGTGCCACGATCGCGGCCATGGCGTCGACGCGCGACAACCCGTCCGAGGGTTACCGGGCCGACCTCGACGGCCTGCTCGACGTGGTCCTGCCGCTCGCTGAGCAGCAGCTCACCCTGCGGGGCGAGTTCTACCCGTTCGGGGCGGCCGTCTCGGCCGACGGCGAGACGTCGTTGACCGCGACCGAGGACGACCTCGGTGATCGGGAGCAGTCCCAGGCCGTCCTCGACCGCCTCTACGACGTGGCCCGCGCGCGGGCGCACGACCAGCGGGCCGTCGCGTTCGTCGCCGACGTGCTCGCTCGCGGCTCCTACGCCGTCCGCGTGGAGCTGGAGCACGAGGACGGCGTGGCGCTCGTGGTGCTCCTGCCCTACACGCGGACCTGGTTCAAGAAGAAGGTCACCCTCGGCCGGATGACCGTGACGCCGGGGCAGGCCCGGGTCTGGGGCGAGGCTCCGCAGATCCCGTAGCGCGGTCGCGATCGACCCCGGCCAGGTCGGCGCTCGCGCTCCTCTACCCTCACCGCATGGCCAAGGTGTACGACGCCGTCGAGGGACGGCTGCGGGAGTTCATCGAGCAGCAGCAGGTCTTCTTCGTCGCGACGGCTCCGCTCGCGGCCGACGGGCACGTCAACGTCTCGCCGCGCGGCATCCCCGGCACGTTCGCGGTGCTCGACGAGCGCACGTTCGCCTGGCTCGACGGCACCGGCAGCAGCAGCGAGACGATCGCGCACCTGCGCGAGAACGGCCGGATCACGTTGATGTTCTGCGCTTTCGAGGGCCCTCCCAACATCGTCCGGCTGCACGGCACCGGGCGGGTGGTCGCCCTCTACGACGACGGGTACGACGACCTGGCTGCCCGGTTCACCGAGCTGCCCGGCGCGCGGGCGATCGTCGTCGTCGACGTCGAGCGGGTCTCCGACTCGTGCGGCTGGGGCGTTCCGCTGATGACCTACCAGGGGGAGCGCGACCTGGTGCAGCCGTACTTCGAGCGCAAGGGCGTCGACGGCTCCGCGGACTACCGCCGTCGCAAGAACCGCACCAGCCTCGACGGACTGCCCGCCTTCGACGACGACCCGATGGACGAGTGGTCGACCCTCGACGGGCTGGCGGCGATCAGGGAGCGACTGGCCGGCCAGATCGACGGCTGGGTGCCGCCGGCGTCGTACGCCCTGGCCGTCGACGGCGAGCTGCCCTACGTCAACGCCCCGGGCGGGCGCCACGGCCTGCCGGCGGTGGTGCTGGCCACCGTCCTCAAGCACGACGGCAGCACCGCCACGCTCGAGGTCAGCCGCCAGCAGCTCGACGAGGCGATCACCGCGCTCGCCCCGGCAGCCGCCTGCACCGACGTCGACCACCCCAACCTGGCCGCCTGGCGGGAGATCGCCGCGCGGCTGGACGCCAACGGTGGCGGCACCGTCTCGGCCGTCTTCGTCCGTTCGGCCGACGACCCGGTCGGGTCCGCGCTCGACGCAGCCCTCCGCGCTGCGTGGTGAGGAGGGCGCGCGTCGTACTCTCGTCGCCGTGCCGGAACTGAACCCCTTCGACCAGTACGTCGGCGACGTGGTGCCCGGGTGGGAGCGCCGTCCCGCCCCGGAGCCGGTCACCCTGCTGGGTCGCTACGTGCGGATCGTCCCGCTGAGCTCGGTGCACTACGCCGACCTGTTCGACGCCGTGTGCGGCCCGGACGACGACCCGTTGTGGACCTATCGGCCGATCGCGCGGCCCACCTCCCTGGCGACGCTGTGGATGCACCTGGCCGCGCTCGTGGACTCACCGGTCGACCTGACCTTCGCGCTGGTCCCGATGGAGGGCGAGCGCGCCGACCGGGCCAGCGGGATCGCCTCGTTCATGCGGGTCGATCCGGGCACCGGGCAGGTCGAGGTCGCGGGCGTGCTCTACGCCCGGACCCTGCAACGTACCCGGGCCGCCACCGAGGCGATCCACCTGCTGATGCGGCACGCCTTCGACGACCTCGGCTACCGCCGGTTCGAGTGGAAGTGCGACAGCCTCAACGAGCCGTCGCGGCGCGCGGCCCGGCGCCTGGGCTTCGTCTACGAGGGTCGGTTCCGCAACCACATGATCACCCAGGGCCGCAACCGCGACACCGACTGGTTCTCCGTCACCGCCGAGGAGTGGCCGCGGGTGTCGGCGGCCCACCAGGCGTGGCTCGACCCGGACAACTTCGACGACGCGGGGCGACAGCGGACCTCGCTGTCGTCGTACCCCGCCGCTGGTTGAGGTGAGGGGCCGCCCGCGGCCGCGAATCCAAGGCGGTGGGATGGCTGCGAGGCGACTCGCTGCACTGGCCGCATCGGCAGCCCCCTCCGTCACATCGGACAGGCAGAACTGACGCCTGTCGGGTGTTGCAGTGGCCGACAAGCGCAGGAATCACCGGTCGACCGGGGATTCCTGCAACCCCGTCACAGCGGCGCCCCCACCCGATCCGCCGCGGCGGCGACCAGCTCGCGGGCGGTGCGCAGCCGGCGGAAGTACGTCGCACGGCTGAGGAACGTCGCCCGCATCACCTGGTCGTGGGTGGCTGCCGGCTCGAGGTAGCGCTGCTCCAGGAGGTCGGCGAGGGCGGGCTGGTCGTGGAGCGCGGTGAGCATCATCCGGCGGACCCAGGTCCGCACCCGGTCGGCGGCGTGCCGCACGTCGTGCCCCAGCGGTGCCGACGGGAGCGCGGCGAGCGCGCCGTCGTCGTGGAAGTCGTCGAGGGCGGCCAGCACCAGCTCGCCCTGGGTCTGCGGTTCGGGCAGCACGATCCCGTGCTCGCGCGCGACCCCGCGGAACAGCAGACCGACCAGTCCGCAGGGGCCGACGTCGGCGATCCAGGTCCGCACCTCCTGGCCGCGCACCTTGCGCCGCAGCTCGGGCACCTCGACGTAGCCGCAGTCGGCCACGACGGCGCGCTCGAAGTCGGTCCACCCGAACTCGTTGACCAGGTCGAAGCGGGGGTTGGGCACCCGGCAGCGGCGCAGCGTGTGGCCGTTGCGCAGCGCCATCACGTTGGGGTCCTCCTCGGTGGCGCCGGGGGTCATCAGCTGGAACGGGCTGATCACGACCCGGTCGGCGATGTCGTGGCGTGCCGCGTAGTCGAGCAGCGGCGCGATCAGCTCGGCCCGGGCGTCGTCGGCCTCGACCAGGGCGGCGGCCTCGGCGAGCGGCAGCGCGACCGCCGCCGCGACCACCCGGCCGTCCGTGTGCCGGACCACCTGGGTCGGCGTCCGCCACGAGCCGGCCGGCTGTGGCTGCAGCCACGGTCGTACGGCGTCGCCGAGCCGGCCGGGCGCCCAGCACGCGATCTCGTCGGCCTCCGAGGAGCGCACGTCGTCGCCGTACAAGGTGGCGCTGTGCGACGGAGCCATCCCGGCGTGGAGCTTCGGGTCCTCGCTCAGCCCGGCGAGCTGGTGCAGCGCGCGCGCGTCGCCGAGGCGTGCCCGGTCCCGCAGGTGCGAGGCGATCCGCAGCACCACGTCGGAGATCCGCATGCCGTCGTGGCGGACCCGTTGGGCCACGGTGTGCGCGACCAGCGGGTGGAGGGTGACGCCCGCGCCGCTGCGCTCGACGAACGAGTACGACGCCAGCGTGGCCAGTGCCGCGTGGCAGTCGCGCTCCGGCAGCACGTCGCCCAGCAGCCGGCTGTCCACCCAGCCGGCGACGGCGGCCACCTCGAGCAGCTCGGTGTCGAGCTGGTCGAGCGCGAGGCCGGAGACGTGACCGACCAGGTCGGAGGCGGTCGCGGCGAGGACCGGTCCGCCGGGCTCGATCGCGGCCGCGCCGTGCTCGACCCACGCGGCGGCGCCGAGCACGAGCGCGAGCGGGAGCCCGCAGGCCCAGGAGCTGATCGCCGACCGGGCGCAGTCGTCGTCGACGCCGTGCTTGCGCAGCACCTGGTCGGACTGGCAGGGGTTGAGGGACGGCATCCGCAGGGTGGCGACCAGGGGCGCCAGCTCGGGCGGCACCCACGCGGGCGGCTGCTCGATCGCCGCGGTCACGACCCGGGTCGACCCGGGCAGCGAGGCGAGGGTGCGACCGAGGGCGTGGGCGCGGGCACCGAGCTCGCCCAGCTCGTCGACCAGCACCAGCAGGTCGCCGTCGGGCAGGTCGGCGAAGACGTCGGCGAGCCGCGGCCCGGCCGCGGCCAGCTGACGGCCGTCGAGGGCGAGCACGTGGTAGCCGAGCCGTTCGCCGCGCCGCGCGGCCTCCCGGAGCGCCGCGCTCTTGCCGGTGCCGCCGGTGCCGCTGAGCAGCAGCAGCCGGGTGTCGGCGACGTCGTCGAGCAGCTGGTCCAACCGCCGGGCGACCGGTTCGGGGCAGACGTAGCGCCGTTCGTCGACGGTGCCCGCCAGCGTGGCCAGGCTGGCGCGCGCAGTCGCGCGAAGGGGAGCGAGGTGCTGGAGTGAGCCCACGGGGGAAGGGTGGAGGACCGTCCTTCGAGTTTTCTTCGAGTCGGTCCCGGTGTCACCTCGCCGTGGGAGTGTTGGGGCATGGGCGGGCGGGAGATGACCGCGGGCGACATGCTGGCGGACATCGTCGGCGACCTGGTCGCGCTGATCGACGCGCGCACGCCCGCGGCGCTCGCCGACGAGCCCGATGCCGTCCATCAGCTGCGGACCGCCGTCCGCCGGTTGCGCAACGTGCTGGCCGCGTTCTCGCAGTAAGTCGAGCCCGACGTCGTCGGCGGACTGCGCGCCCAGCTCGCCGAGTACGGCGACCAGCTGGGCCTCGCGCGCGACCTCGAGGTGCGAGCCTCCTGGTGCGAGGACGTCGCGACCGAGATCGGGGTCGAGGCCGGACTGCGGGACCGGCTGGTCCGGCCGTTGCGGGAGGACCACGACCGGGCCCACGCGGCGTTCGTGACCTGGTCGGCGTCACCGCGGGCGAAGGAGCTGCAGGTCGCGCTGCTCGCGTGGACCGGAGCGCCGGCGCTGGCCAACGGCAGCGCGCGTCCTGCACGGGCCGTCGCCCGCGAGGTGGTGTCGGCCCAGGTCGAGCGGGTGCTGGCGCTGGCCGAGCACTACCGCGACGACGAGGAGTCCGCCCACGCGCTCCGCAAGGCGGGGCGCCGGCTCCGGCACACCGCGGACGCCGTCACCCGCCCGCCCGCAGCCGTGCTCGGCGAGGACGCGGCCGCGCTCGGCAGGCTCGGCTCCCAGCTGCAGTCGCCGCTCGGCGACCACCGCG